>JAVBVM010000138.1:0-4618 GCA_031554295.1 Desulfovibrionaceae bacterium
CCGGAATTGACCACACCGGCCATCTCGCCCCGGTGATTTTCCAGGGCGTAGTCCCCCGGCTCCAGCACCGGCCGGCGCTGGCCGGGCAACATCAGCTCAACGGGCGACGACGCCTCCCATTTTCCCCGGACGTCGACCAGCCACGCGCCTTTGGCCTCATCCAGCGGCTCCACAGCCTTGCCCAGAAGCGGCCGCGCTTCCACGGCGGATCCGGCGGCAATCGTTTTCCGGCGGGACAGGAAAAAACCCGTGCATAACGGGCGCGAAGCCGTGCGCAACAGGTCCGGCAAAAACTCCCCGTACCGGAAATGCCCCCCTGTATCGACCGCCGCGCATGCGGCGTCAACGGCGGCGCGGTAAGCGGCGGCAACGTGAGCCACGTAGGATGCCCCCTTCATCCTGCCTTCGACCTTCAACGAGGTGATGCGGCGTTTCACGAACCAAGGCAGAAAGGGCAAAAGGCACAGGTCGTCCGGCGCGAACACCGCTGCAAAATCCTCGCCCTGCTCGACCCGCCACAATTTTTCCCCGGGGCGCAGGGCTTCCTCCAGCACCATGGAAGGCGGCATTTCCGCCTCCACGGCCCTGTACTCGAAACGGCAGGGCTGGGTGCAGCGCCCATGGTTGGCGGGCCGGTTGTTGAGCCAGGCCGAGAGCATGCACTGGCCGGAAACGGCAAGGCACATGGCCCCGTGGACGAACACCTCCAATTCCGTTTCCGGAAGATTCTCGCGCACCGCGTGGATATCCCGGCAGGAAAGCTCGCGCGCGAGGTTCACGCGTTCCGCGCCCTGTTCCGCCCAGAAGCGCGCGGATTCGGCGTTGGCGGTATTGGCCTGGGTGGAAATATGCACCGGAACATGCGGGGCCAGGCGGCGAATGACGCGCAGCACCCCGGGGTCCGCCACGATGAACGCGTCCACGCCTTCGGCGGCTGCCTCCTCGATCACGCCGGGAATGGCCGCCATGTCCCGCTCAAACGGCAAACTGTTGACGCAGTGATAGATTTTCACCCCATGCCGTTTCGCATGGGACACGGCCGCGCGCAGCTCGCCGCGTGAAAATCCCTTACTTGAAGCGCGCAGGTTGCCGGAAGGGCCGCCAAGGTACACGGCGTCGGCGCCGTAAAGCACGGCGGCCTGGAGTTTCTCCATGTCCCCCGCGGGCAGGAGCAGTTCGGGCTTGAATGCCATTATAAAAAACACCAGGAGCTGTTTATGAATGAGGATTTTCGTTCGCTGGCAAGGAAGGTGAGCGCCGAACGGAACGAAGTGTAAGACATACACGAATTTCGCATGGGACGCACCTGACGCAGCCAGCGGGCGAAAAGACCATTAAAGCACTTTACTTTTGAAATTACCCATAAATCGTTTCGCCAACTGCATCATATCGCTCTCATAACTGTGCGAAATCAGAAGACATGAACGACGCGTTTCGCGGGCATCCGCTACGCGTCTGCCGAGCAAGTTCGAAGAAAAATTGCTCTAGAAACATTACACCTAGAGCTTTTTGCGTGAAAAACTGGCCAGCTTTCTCGCTTCCTCGAAATCCGGCTTCAGTGTATACGCTTTTTCCCCGAACTCCAGGGCCTTGTCCCACTTGCCCCACTCCGCGTAAAGACGGCCCACGTTGAACAAAAGGTACGGGTCTTCCGGCGCCATGGGCAGGGCGGTCAGGTAATAGCGTTCAGCCACGTCAAAACGCCCGAGTTTGCGCAGGGCAATGGCCAGACGGTTGTAAAGGTGCAGGGCATGCGGGTCGATGGTGACCGCTTCGCTGAGATAGTCGGCGGCGTCCTCGTACAGCCCTGCGGCGAGAACCTTTTCGCCGATGGCGCCCTTGAGCTCGCCGTCATCGGGAAACTCCGAGGAAATCGCTCCGAACACGCTCCTGGCTTTGTCAAAATCCTTGGCGTCGAGGTGCCCCTGGCCTTCATCCAAGGCGGCCTGCTTTTTGGCGGCAACGGCCTTGGCCATTTCCGCCACGCCGCTCATGGCGTCCTCATTGAGCACTTCAAGAAGCTCGTGCATTTCGTCGAAAAGCTTCTTTTCCTCACCGGGAACGTACGAGAGCGCCAAGGGGTAAATCTTGCGCAATTCCTTGTCGTTATTGAGATAGCTGATGCCCTCGCGGATAACCTCCGCGAATTCGTCTTTCTCGGCCTTCATCAGCGGCGTCGTCAACATCAGACGCAGGACCGCCACGAGAGACTGCACGGCGGGAACCATCTTCCCCTGGCGCAGCATGGAGGCGACCTGCTTCGCCTGGCGGCGAATGGTTACGATATCCTGTGACATGCCCTTTTCCTCACTGAACGTGCGCGTTCATTTTTCCGCCATCAGCGGCAGAATGCGTTCTATATCTTCCGGCCTGTCGACCCCATGCGAACGGTGGTCCGTGGTCATGACCCGCATGGAAATGCCGTTTTCCAAGAGCCGCAGCTGTTCAAGTTTTTCCAGCCCCTCAAGGGGGGAGGGGACTAGCTTCGTATATGCCTCAAGCGTACGCATGCGGTACGCGTAAATGCCCACATGCAAGAGATACGGCGACAGCCCCATCCCCTCTTCGTCCCGCTCGAACGGGATGGGGGAACGGGAGAAATACAAGGCGTTGCCTTTCCCGTCGCATACCACCTTGACCCTGTCGGAAAGCTGCGCTTCTTCCCGGCCGATGGGGCAAGCCAGGGTAGAGGACACAACCGCCGCGTCGCCGAAGGGGGCGAGCAGCGCGTCGAGCATGGACGGTTCCAATGCCGGCTCGTCGCCCTGGATATTGACCACCACCGCATCCGCAGGCACCCGAAGCCGCGATGCCGCCTCAAACACCCGGGTGGACCCGTTGGCGTGGTCCCTGCCCGTCATCAGGCACGGCACATCAAGCCCGGCCGCCGCAAGGGCAATGCGCTCATCGTCCGTGCACAGGTGCACGCTGGTGAACCGCTCGCAACGCATGGCCCGCGTCCAGACATGCCAGAACATGGGTTTGCCCAGGATCATGGCCAACGGTTTTCCCGGAAAACGACTGGATTCATACCGGGCGGGAATGAACCCGAAACATGCCGGAAACGCCATACATAACCCTCTGCGGCTTTTCGCCGCCCTTTTCACATCCATGCCGCCCCGTGTCCACGGCGCGCCATGACCGAAACTTTTCCTCCAGACACTAACAGCATAAACCCGCCTTCCGCAAGCGCCTGATTCGGATTCTTTTACATAAGAAAAACGATACACGCACACCGCAAAACAAATCCCTTTGCGGCGCCCGCGGGATGGCGGGCGGCAGTGCGCACCCGCCCCGGGCGTCAATGTATCACGATGGAATAAACGGGTTTTTACACAGAACGGGCAAAGGCGAACTACGCGGTCACGCCCATGAACCGCACCAGTTCAAACAGCTTTTTGTGGTGCGTGGCCACGATATGGTAATATTTATCCTGCGGAACATAGATATAGGGCACGTCGGCCATGCGCCGGTACAGGAACAGAGACAGGATCACCCTGTTCACCGCCTGATGCCCGATGAGCAGCGTGCCGGGAGCCGCGCCGGAGAGGAAAAGCGCCTTCCTGAACCCCCGGTTCACCCGTTCGAGCATGGTCACATACCCTTCCCCGTCGGGATACACATAGTTGAACTTGTCCCGCGAACGCGCCGCGAATTCCTCCGGGAACCTGCCCTGTATTTCCTCGTAGGTCATGCCCTCGCAAACGCCGGCGTTGATTTCGTCAAGCTCGGGCAGGGCCATGAGCACGCTGTCCGGATGGTCGGCCATCAGCGGCGCGGCATATTCCGCCGACCGGCGCTTGGTGGAGGTGAAGATGTAGGGAACGGGCTTGTCCCGGAAATGGTCGGCCAGGGCCCGCGCCTGGCGCTGCCCCTGCTCGGTCAGGACCGGGTCGCCGCCAAGGCGGCCGGCGATGTTGTATTCCGTCTCGCCGTGCCGCACGAGGAAGAGGTTGTTCACCCAGTCCGAGACCATGATGTCCCGGATGCGCACGTAATATGGGACCACAAACGTCAGTTGCTCCTGCAGTATCCGGTTGTGAAGCGTGTCCACGCGCAGGAAATTGGCCTCCTGCCCGAGCGGGACGTAAATGGAGGCGTAGTATTCGATCCGTTTTTCAAAGTGGCGCACCGCCTCGTCCCGCGACAACCGCGCGAATTCCGGCAGCCTCGCTTTACGCTGAATGCTGGCCGCGAGCAGATCCTTGTCTTCGTTCAGGCATTCTATGTACAGGATCGGCGTGCCCTCCAGCTCCTTTTCCAGCATGTCGCGCCGGGCGCGGCTGGCGTTGGTGGCGTCCAGGATGGCCACATGCCCGCCTTCCTCAAGGTATTGCCGCGCCGCCCGCATGTTCATGCGCGAAAGCTCGTCCCGCGCCCTGTTGCCCTCCGCGTTATGCGGGTCGTAAAACCACGGCTCGGACGAGGCTTCGCCGTAATGGATGCGCCGGAGTACGCCGTTGTTGAAAATGCGCACCCGGATGCCCTCGGCTTCCAAACCGTCGCGCAGGCGCAAGGCGAGAGTGGACTTGCCCCGGGCGGGAAGCCCCACCAGCACGAGGCAAACCTGGGAAGGCCGCTTGGTTTCGATATCAGCCATTGCCGCTCCTTGGGACAT
>JAVBVM010000030.1:0-17398 GCA_031554295.1 Desulfovibrionaceae bacterium
GCACGGCCCGGCCTTGCCCTAAACGCGCGCCCAAACCCCGCGTTCCGGAGATTTTCAGGCTGGTACGCGCGCGCGTTTTTGACCAAAAACCATGGGGGTAAAATAGTCGGGGGCTGGTTTTCCCAGCCCACGACTATTTGACGCGTTACTGCTCCATTGGCATGGGGCGTGCCGCTTGGTTACGTCTTACTCAATGCTTCCGCCAGACGCCGAAGGCTCTCCTCCGGGTCGGCGCCCAGGCGCTGTGCAATGGCGGGCAGTTGCTCTTCCGCGTCCGACAGGCGGACATAGAGGGGCTGGACATCTTCGCCTGAATACTGCGCCCGGTCCGCCAAATCGGCCAGAGCCGCACAGGAAGCCTGATCAAAGCGGGCGGGAAGCGGCATGATGTTTATCCCGGCTTCCTTCCACAACGCGGCAAAGGCATGGGCATTGCGGGTAAGCCCGCTGCCCAGGGCGCAGGCCGAGGATTCGGAATAACCCGCCATAATACGCGCCGCCTCAGGCAAATCCGCCGCAAACGCTTCCGTGAACGGCGCCGGCCGATCCGGCTGACTTGGCGAAAGCCGGAAGCCCTGCACATGCACCAGATCACGCCGGGCGTGGGTGAGCGTCCAAAGAACGTCATGCGGCAACCAGGCCGGGCCGGCGGCGAGCAATTCCAGATAATTGAGGCCCGCCTGCGCAACGGGCGTCCCGGTGACAGCCTGAACGCCCCGACGCAAGCTCGCGGCCGTGGCCAGCGCCAGGCGCAGGCCGGTGAAGCTGCCCGGGCCGCGCACGCAGGCAATGCGGCTGATTTCATGCAGGGAAAGGCCGGCCAGGGCAAAGGCATGTTGCAGGGCCGGGACCAGAAGCTCCACGCCGTTGGAAGGCGCATGCCACTCCTGGGCCACCAGCAGCGTTTTCTCCTGGCTGACGGTGAACTGAATCCGGCCTTCGGCCGCGTTCAGGGCGAGCGTCAAACTCATCCGCCCCCCCTAGGAAATCAGCCGCACAATATCGTTGAAGGTAGCCAAAAGCATGATCGCGATGAGAAAAAACAGGCCAGCGTAGCCGGTGGCCACGCGTACGCTTTCAGGCAGAGGCCGCCGGGCGATCATCTCAATAATCAGGAACAGGGCGTGCCCGCCGTCCAGCACCGGGATGGGCAATAGATTCAGCAAACCCAGGTTGACGCTGAGCAGGGCCATCAGGATGAACAAGCTATTCAGGCTATGAGCCGTGGCATTGCCGATTTCCTGGGCAATCAGGATCGGCCCGCCCAAGTTCTTGACCGACTCCTTGCCCGATACCAGCCGCCCGAGCGCGTTGGCAATGAAGCCGGTGGCGTCCACAGTCGCCTTGCTGCCCAGGCGGATGGCCTCGAAAAAACCCACTGGCACCATCCGCGGCAGGGCCTGCAATTGGATGCCGATACGGTAGGCCGGAGTTTCGCCGTTATCGTCCAGCACCGGCGTGGCCACGCGCTCCAGGCGCTCGCCCTTGCGCTCGATCACCAGGGTGACGTCTTTTCCTCCACTGGCGCCGATGATGCGCGGAACCTGGTCAATGTGCCTGACCGGAATGTCATCCACCGAGATCACTAGGTCGCCGGTCTCAAGGCCAGCCTGCGCCGCCGGCGAGCCGGCATCGATCCGCCCAAGCTCCACCTGATGCGGCACGCTGCCGTCAGGCATCACCTGCGGTTTGCCGATGATCAGGGGCTCGGCGCAAAAGATGATCCAGGCCAGCAGAATATTGAAAATCGCGCCCGCGAGAATCACCATCAGGCGCTGGCGGGCCGGGCGTTTCGCAAAGCTTTGGCGCTCGGTGAAGCCCTCGGGCAATTCCGCGTCGCCCTGCTCGCCCACCAGCATCACATAGCCGCCAAGCGGCACCAGGGAAATACGATAATCGGTCTGTTTACCGCGCCAGCCGAACAGGCGCGGCCCAAAGCCCAGGGAAAAGGTCTGCACGCCTATACCCAAAGCGCGCGCGACCAGAAAGTGGCCCAACTCATGAAAGAAAATCAGACCGCCAAAAACCAGAATAACCGCTATGGCCGTGACCAAAATATACCCTCGGACGCCCCTGTGACGGGCGGGTCTTACATTTTCTCCGCCGCCTCCCGGGCGACGGCGCGCGTGCTTGCATCAACCGCAAGCAGCGCATCCACCGTTTTTTGTACGCTTTTTTCCTCGGCCGGGTCAAGGGCGGGCAATCCAGGCGCGGCGTAGCGCGCCAGGCAATACTCGATCAAAGAGGGAATTCCCGTGAACGGCAGTTTCTCCGCCAAAAAAAGTTCCACAGCCACTTCATTGGCGGCATTGAGCGCCGCCGGAGCCGCCCCGCCCATCTCAAGCGCCGTTCGCGCCAGGCCAAGGCATGGGAAGGCATCCGCATCCGGCTCCGCGAAGGTCAGACGGCCCAGACGCGCCAAGTCAAGCGGGGCCACCCCCACACCCAAGGATTCCGGCCAGGCCAGACAGCCGGCAATGGCCGTGCGCATGTCCGGCGTCCCCAAATGGGCCATACAGGAGGCATCCGCGAACTCCACCAGGGAATGTACTATGGATTCCGGATGTACCAGCACCGCTATCCGATCCAGCCCCACCCCGTAGAGGTGGTGGGCTTCAACCACTTCCAGCCCTTTGTTCATGCAGGTCGCGGAATCAACGGTGATTTTCGCGCCCATGGACCAGTTGGGATGGCGCAGCGCGTCTTTCACCCCGACCTTGGCCAGTTGCTCCGTGGTGTAGCCCCGGAACGGCCCGCCCGAGGCCGTCAGGATAAGCCGCTTCACCGCTTCCGGCTTGCGGCCGTGCAGGGCCTGAAAAATGGCGTGGTGTTCGGAATCCACCGGCAGCACGCAAGCCCCGGTGCGGGCGCAGACCGCGCGGATTAAATCACCGGCCAGGACCAGTGATTCCTTGTTCGCCAGGCAAATCACCTTGCCGGAAAGCGCCGCGGACACTGTGGCGCGCAAGCCGGCCGCTCCCACCTGGGCGGAAAGGACAAAGCCGGCCTCGGGCAGGGCGGCAATCGCGGCATACCCCGTCTGCCCCACGTGGATTTCCGGCCACGGCCGAGGCAATCGCTTCAGTAGGCGTTCCGCGCATTCGTCGTCGATCACGCCCACATGCGCGGGGGAAAAACGCCGCGCCTGCTCGGCCAACAACTCCACATTACGGCCGCCGGCCAGCGCGCATACGGTAAAACGCTCCGGATACCGGGCCACCACGTCCAGAGCGTTCACGCCAATGGAACCGGTGCTGCCCAGAATGGCAAGGCCCCGGGGGAAGGCATGGCGCGCGGGCTCGAGAAGCGATGAGATGTAGTGAATCATAAAAGGGGTACAGAGCAATGTTCAGGATCACCCATAAAGGCGAAAAAGCCTGGCCGCTGGACAGCCGGCCCTGGCGCGACGCCGTTCCGTTCCGGCCTAAAAGAAATCAAAGAACAAATCCAGGAACACATACATGGGCACGGCGAACAGGAGGCTGTCGATGCGATCGAGTATGCCGCCATGGCCGGGAAGCAACGAGCCTGAGTCCTTAACTCCCTGTGTGCGTTTCAAGGCGGATTCGAAGAAATCACCGAACTGCGCGGCAACGCTCACGGCAGCGCCAAGGCCGAGGAAAAACAGAATATTCCGCTGCCCCCAGATGCCACCCAAGATCATGCAGAGCACCATGCAGGCGGCCATGCCGCCGACCGCGCCCGCCCAGCTTTTATGCGGGCTGACGCGCGGGCAGATTTTCTTTTTGCCGAAGCGGCTGCCTATGTAGTAGCCGCCCATGTCGGTAAAAGCCGGGGCGAGGATCACCAGTACCTGCTCAACCGGGGTCAGGACCAGGGCCGGGGAAAGGAAAAGGCCGATATAGCACACGCCGGCCGGCATCAAAATCCAGTCCGCGAAACTAGCCTCTTCGCCGTGCGCGTAGACCAAAAGAAAACGGATGGCCACAAAGGCGAAGGCCAGGATGAAAAAACCGGCGATCCAGTGCAGGTATTCATGCTGGGCCATGCCGAACAGGCCCCAGGCGAGAATCAGCCCGGCGATTTTCTCGATGAAATGGCTGCCCGTGGGCCAGAACATGGCGTAAAACTCAAGCAGGGCCAAGCCGCCGATAAGCGCGACGAGAACAAGGAGGAAAATGCCGCCCAGGTACAGGGCCAGAGCCACGACGGCCAGCAGAACAACAGCGGTGATCAGGCGATTTCTATGAGAGGATAAGGTCATGCGCTGTGCACCTCCATGTTCTTGTCCACACCGGCGCCGCCGCTTTCGGGCTCCGCCGAGGTTTTGCCGAAGCGTCGCTGGCGTCCGGCATATTCCGCGAGGGCCGCGTGAAACTCCTCCAAGCCGAAGTCCGGCCAGAGGGTGGGGGTAAAGTAGTATTCACTATACGCGCTTTGGAACAAAAGAAAATTGCTGATGCGATATTCGCCGCTGGTGCGGATCACCAGATCCGGATCCGGCTGGCCGGTAGTCCAGAGTTGCGCGGCAAAGCATTCTTCAGACAGCTTGGCCGGATCAACGCCTTCGGCCATAAGCCGCTTGCAGGCGCGCAGGATTTCTTCACGGCCTGAATAATTGAGGGCCAGATTCAGGCGCATAGCCCGGCAGTGTTCCGTAGCCTTGATGCCGTGGCGCAAAGCCGCGCGGGCGGCCAGCGGGAGGTCATCCATTTCGCCGAGAACGCTGAGGCGAATATCCTTTTCAAGCATTTCCGGCACTTCCCGCTGGAGAAACTCCACCAGCAGGCTGAAAAGAAAGGCGACCTCCGAAGCGGGGCGGCCCCAATTCTCTCGAGAAAAAGTATAAAGGGTAAGGTGGCGGATATTCAGGCGCCGGCATTCCGTGACAATGGAGCGCACGGCGCGGCTGCCCGCTCGGTGCCCCTCGGTGCGCGGCAGGCCGCGCTGCTCCGCCCAGCGGCCGTTGCCATCCATAATTACGGCGACGTGCGAGGGAAGCTGGGGAAACGCGGACGGAATTCCGGCAGAACTCAACACCGCCCTAAATCTCCATGATCTCTTTTTCTTTTGCCGCGTAGAGATCGTCGCACTTCGTCACAAAAGAATCGGTCAGTTTCTGGATTTCATCCTGCGCCTTGCGGGAATCATCCTCGGAAACTTCCTTGTTTTTTTCCTGCTTTTTCAAGGTTTCGTTGGCGTCGCGGCGCACGTTGCGCACGGCCACTTTCGCCTCTTCGGTATATTTGCGCGCCACCTTGCCCAACTCTTTGCGGCGTTCTTCCGTGAGCGGCGGAATGGCGATGCGCAGAATTTTGCCGTCATTCACCGGGTTCAGCCCGAGATCCGACTTGAGGATGGCCTTTTCCACGCCTGCGAAGGCGCCCTTGTCACAAGGCTGGATGGTGATGGTGCGGCTGTCCGGCACGGCGACGGACGCCAGCTGGTTCACGGGCGTGGGCGTGCCGTAATAGTCGACTGTGATGTCTTCCACAAGCGACGTGGTGGCCCGCCCGGTGCGCAGCTTGGCGAAATCGCGCTCAAGCGCGGCAATGGCTTTTTCCATCCGTTCACGGGCGTTGTCATACACGGGGGTCATAGCTACTCCTTTACGATGGTGCCCACATCCTCGCCGAGGACCACTTTCTTGATATTACCCTTGAACAGGTTGCACACGATAATCGGTATGTGGTTTTCCCGCGCCAGGGTGATGGCCGTGGAATCCATGACCTCCAGGTGCCGGCGCAACGTTTCGTCGTAGCTCAACGTCTTGAACATCACCGCGTCCGGGTGGCGCAAGGGATCTTTGTCGTAGACGCCGTCCACCTTGGTGGCCTTGATGATGGCCTCACACTTCAATTCCATGCCGCGCAGCGCGGCGGCCGTATCCGTAGTGAAGTAGGGGCTGCCGATACCGGCCGCGCAGATCACCACACGCCCCTTTTCCAGATGGCGTTCGGCCCGGCGCCGGATAAACGGCTCGCACACCTCCTGCATGGTGATGGCGGAAAGCACGCGCGTCTGGTGTCCGAGGTTTTCCAGGGCGTCCTGCACGGCCACAGCGTTCAGGACCGTGGCCAGCATACCCATATAGTCGGCCGAGGAGCGATCCATTCCCTTGACCGAAGCGGACAAACCCCGAAAGATATTCCCCCCGCCAATCACCATCGCCACTTGCAGGCCCATGCCCGCCACTTCGGCAATTTCTTCACATATCTTTGAAACCGTGACCGGGTCAATACCATACCCCTGCTCACCGGCCAACGCTTCACCGCTCAACTTCAATAAAACCCGTTTGTACCGTAATTCAGCCATGATTCACCTCGTTCGCGCGAATTAATTTTGAAAGGCTCGTTCCGGTGCGCAACGGCGCGGCAATTCCAAACCGCCAGAGCATATTATTAGTCCCACGGGCTGGCTACTGTTTCAGCCGGCCCAGTTCATCCCTATAGGCGAGCACGCCCTGCACGATGCCGTCAGCCATGGTGGCGAGATAGGCTTCGGAATTCAGGCGCTTGGCCTCATCCGGGTTGGTGCAATACCCCAGTTCGACCAGTACCGACGGCATCCGTGCGCCGATCAGCACGAGAAAGAGAGCGGAGCGCACGCCGTTGTCATAGGCCGTGAAGTTCTTTTTCCGCAAGGTACCCAAAGAGTTTTCCTGAATCAACGTGGCCAGCGAAAGCGACTCCTGCGTTTTTGAGCGGCCGATCAAATCCGCCAAAATACCCTGGATTTCATTCATGCTCTTGCCGCTGGAGGCATTCTCGCGCGAGGCCACGGAACTTGCGCTCTCAGTGCGCGCATAGTCGAGATAGTAGGTCTCGAAGCCGCAAATACGCTCGTCCCGGCTGGCGTTCACGTGAATGGACAGGAAGAGATCCGCCTTTTTCTCGTTGGCGATTTGGGTGCGGCGGTCCAGGGCGATGAATTCGTCTTTGGTGCGTGTGAGGATTACAGTGAAGCCCTGCTTGCGCAGCCGTTCGGAAACCAAGTTCGCCATTTTCAGGGTCAGGTTGCGCTCCACAATACCGTTGTGCTGGGTGCCCGGGTCTTTGCCGCCGTGCCCCGCGTCGATTATAATAGTTTTGACGGTCAGCCCGAGTTGCTCGGCCAAATTGACGGGGGGAGCGGCCGGTGTGGAACCCTCGCGCACGGGTTCGGCAATGCTTCCGGTTTCAGCCAGCAGGCCCTTGGGCAGGCCGGAATCGGTACGGGAGGCTTCCACCACAATACGGCTCGGCTTTTCCACGGCCGTGATGCGGTAGCGGCGCAGGGTGGTAAAATCAAGCACAATGCGGCATTTCGAGGCGGTGGGCTGCTCAAGGCGAACACGACTGAATATGGAGCCGCTGACGGCCGCGCCGGGACGCACCGCCTCGTCGGGCTTGGCGTCGTCAAACTCCACGTACAGGCGGGGCGGCCGGCCGCTGGCCGCATCCGGCGGCACATACTGGTAGCGCCAGGATGTGCCGCGCGACAGACTGATGGTGATGGTGGCGGTATCATTGTCCGCCACCCAGGCAATCTGGTGGATCTGGCTGGGGAAAACCGGCGCGCGGGGGGGGGCGGAGCCGCCGCCCGAAGAGCTTCCGCCGGATGAGGCGCCACCCGAAGAAGAACCTCCAGACGAAGCGCCGCCTGACGAACCAGCTCCGGCGGTGGAAGCTCCGCTGTCCAATGCTTTCAGAATCTCACGCGCCTCGCCGACCATGTCACCCGAAGGGTATTCGGCCAGAACGCGATTGCAGGCATCTCGCGCGCCCTTGGGATCATTCAGGCGCTCGGCCTTGATATGGGCGATGGCGACCAAGGCGTCATCCGCCAAAACATGCTTGGGGTGCTTCTGCAATACGACGCCATAGAGCTTGGCCGCATTCTCATAGTCAACACGACGAAAAGAGCGCCGCGCCAATTCCTGCGTGGCAAGAGCCATGCGATAGCGCGCCGGCGCCGCGCGGGGGCCGTCCGGATCTTCCTTGACCGCCGCCTCGAAACGGGCGACCAGTCTTTCCCATGGCTCCCGTTGGGCCGCGCGGGGGCTGCCCCCTTGCAGTTCCTTTAAGGTCGCGTTGGCCTCATCATAGATTTTCAAGGCCCTTCCCGCGTCGGCAAAGGCTTGCCCGGATCCGAAAAGAATTGCGAACAGCACAGCGCACGCAAAAAAACAGAAGGAGAAGGGACGACAAAACCGAGGCATCGCAAACACCCGCACAGTAAAAATGCCGGGGCGCTCAGCGCCCCGGCAACAATCCTAGAAGAACTGTCCCATGGAAAACTCAAAGCGTCCGCCCAGCTTCTCCCCGTTCCGGCCATCGTCCAGCGGATAGCCGTAAGCGAAGCGCAGCGGGCCAAGAGGAGACTTCCAGCGCAATTCCAGGCCCACGGATTTTTTTATTTCATCATTCCAGTTGTCGTAGGTCCCTGAGTCCAAAGAAAAGCCCATGTCGAAGAACGGCACGATCGCCAAACCCAGTTCTTTCTGGAACGTCCAGATGTATTCAAGGTTGAGCACCGCCATGCGGTCACCGCCAATGGTGTCGTTGGAAGCCGGATCGCGCGGGGAGATGTCCGAATACTTATAGCCACGCAACGATTCCATGCCGCCGATATAGAAGCGTTCGAACACCGGCACTTCTTCGCCGCTCTTCGTTTCCAGCACCACGCCGGCTTTCAGACGGCCATGCAGCACGTGATCCTGCATAAGCGCAAAATACTGGTGGAATTCGACCACGGGCTTGAAGAAGTTGTCGTCCCCCATCAAGATGCCGCCGCCGTAGTCCATGTACAGGCGGAAGATATTCCCCTTGGTCGGATTTTCCCGGCTGTCGGTCGTGTCGCGCGTGAAGCGAGCCAGGGCCACGCTGGAAATATTGTCCCCTTCCCGGTCGCGGATCATTGTGGCCGCGCCAGGTTGCACATCCGAAATATTATACCTATCCATCCGGTATCCCAGCATGACGTCGCTGTATTCACCCACGGGATGGCCCACGCGAACGATGCCGCCCAAGGTTTTCTTGTCAAAGTCGTCGTATTCCTGATCCGTCAGGTAGAGGTCAAAGCCGGCGGCCCAGAGCGTGTCATGCCCGCGCGGGTTGGTGAAGCTGAAGAGATAGGAATTTTCCTTGCCGGAGAACAATGCGCGCAAGGAAGCGGCATAGCCGCGGCCGAACAGGTTGCGTTCCATAATCGTGCCGGTGACGCCGAACTGATAGTAAGTCGAGTAGCCAATGCCGCCCATGATGGAGCCGGTATTGCCCTCTTTTACGGTGACCTTCAGATCGACTTCCTCCGGATTGTCGGTCGGCACCAATTCGGTTTCCACGGTCTCAAAATACTGCAGGCGGTTCAAACGTTCCGTACTGCGATTCAAGGCCGAACCCATGAACAGGTCGCCGTCTGTCAGGCGCAATTCACGCATGATCACGTTGTCGCGCGTCTTGTTGTTGCCTTCGACCAGCACCCGGTTGATGTACACTTTCTGCCGTTTATTGATCACAAAGGTAATGTCCGCCACGGCGTTGTCATGACGTTCGATATGCGGCCCAATGTCGGCATAAGCGTAACCGTAGTTGCCGTAATACTCGGTCAGGGCCTTGGAATCGTTCTGCATGACGTCATAGGCGAGATACTCCGACTGGGCGGCCCGGTCATCCATGGTGATGACGCTGTAGAGCACTTCGTCCGTGTCAATCAGATCGCCCGTAAAGCCGACCTTGCCGACTTTATAGCGCGGCCCTTCCTTAATGGAGAAGGTGACCACAATGCCGTCCGGATCATATTCAATCTTCGGCGGCGAGACCGCTGCGTCGAGGAAACCGCGGTTCATGCAGTAAAAGGTGATATACTGGGAGTCGCGTTCCAGCATGTCTTCCTTCAAAACGCCGGAGCCGGTCATCCATGACCAGAAGCGTCGTTCGCCCAGGGCGAGTTCGCTCTTGATATCGTCCTCATCCAGCTCGTTGGCCCCTTCGATTTTGATCTGCTTGATGTAGAGCTTGTTGCCTTCCGTCACGGTGAGGAACAGGGTCGACCCGCCGCCAGCGCGGCTTTCCAGGCGGTAATTGATCTGCGCCAGGTAGTAGCCTTCCTTGTGGTACAAGTCGGCCACACGCTGCAGGTCCTGAGCCAGGATCTTTTCGTTGAGCACGGAACCGACCTTGGTGCCCATGGCGGCCAGCACGTCATCCGAACTCACCTCGTCCGAGCCTTCGACCACGATATTCTCTATGCGCGGCTTTTCCACGACCGTATACACCAGCACCAGCCCCTCGCCGCTTTGCTCGACCGATGCCTGCACGTCGCTGAAATAGCCCATATCCCAGATACGCTTGATTTCCTGGTTCACCTGGGCCGCGTCCACCGGGTCGCCCTTGCGGTGGTTCAGGCGGTGCAGCACCACATCCTCATCCAGCACACGCAGGCCCCGGACTTTTATCTCCGCCACGCGGCTGCGCTGGGTGAGTTCCGTGACGATGCGTTCAGACAATTCATCAAGAGCTTTCGGCAAGTCCTGCACGTTCGCGGCCTGCACAAACAGAGGCCGCGCGGGCCGTAAGCCGGAGGCGTCCACCAGGCGCACGTCGACGCTCAGGCCGTCGCCCACCTGGGTTATGCTGCCGTACACCGCGTCGGACGCGCCGATCACGGCGGCCAGATCGCGCGCCACGCCCAAGTCGATCTGTTTGACCTTCTGGCGCTCGACCAGCGCCCAGGAATCTTTGGGCGCGACCACCATCAGGCCGCCGGCCGCCAGACGGCCGGCCAATTCATCGGGAATGACCCGGGCCAGTTCGTCCGGCGCCACCTGGACATTCACCTGGAACGGAAGCACCAGGATCACGCTGCTCTGGGCAAATGCCTTGCCGGAAATAAACACGGACGCCAGCAGCAGCACACACAACAAGGCCCGATTACGCATAGAGCACCCCATCCCTCAATTCCAGATTTCGCGTCATACAGCCGGCCAGTTCCTTGTTGTGCGTGACGACAAGGACGGCCATACCCAATTTTTGGTTTAAATCCGCTAAAATACGACCAACCAGTTCACCGTTTCTGGCATCCAGGTTGCCCGTGGGCTCATCGGCCAGCAACACCGCGGGCCTTAACAGCATGGCCCTGGCAATGGCCACCCGCTGGCGTTCGCCGCCGGAAAGCGTTGTCACGTTGTGCCCGGCCCGGTGGCTCATTTCCACCAGCTTCAACGCGGCGGCAGCGCTGTCCAGCGCTTCTTCCCGTGGCCGGCCGGCAATAAGCGCCGGCATGGCTGCATTTTCCAGGGCGGTGAACTCGGGCAGCAGATGATGCGCCTGAAAAATAAAGCCAACGCGGCGGTTGCGCGTATACGCTTTTTCCGCGGTCGACAATTTCGCTATGTTGCGACCTTCGAAATAAATTTCTCCCTGCGTTGGAGTATCAAGGGAACCGATCAGATGCAAGAGGGTTGATTTTCCGCTGCCCGAAGCGCCGACAATCGCCAGCGTATCGCCGCGCGCGACCTCCAGATTCACCCCGCGCAGAATTTCCACGATTCCGCCCGGCGAACCCACGCTTTTGTAAACGTTGCACACGCGGTAAAGCAAGCCCGGCAACGGGCCTGCCTCAATGGAATCATGCGGAGCGCCAAGAGTTTCCTCTTTTAGGCGGGTATTCTGAAATAGGCTCATTATTCGTAGCGCAGCGCGTCGGCGGGCTCAAGCTTCGCGGCCTGCCGCGCCGGGTAGATGGTTGCCAAAAAACACAAGGCTACCGAGGCGATGGCGATCAACACCAGATCCCCCCCGTCAATCAACACCGGCACGTGATCCATGGGATACGCGCCCTTGGGCAGTTCAATAAACTGGTACTTCTTCAGCAAAAACGCGCCTGTCAGCCCCAGAATAAAACCGATGGCCGTTCCCAGAGCGCCGATCAGCGTTCCCTGAATCAGAAAAATGCGCCCGACCATGCGGGGCGTTGCGCCCATGGCCATAAAAATGGCGATATCCTTAGTCTTTTTCATGACCAGCATGATCAGGGAGGTGATGATGGAAAACGAGCCCACCAGAATAATCAAGGCCAGAGCAATGCCCATAGCCAGCTTTTCCAGCTTGAGCGCGGCAAAAAGGCTCTCGTTCATCTCCTGCCAGGTTTCGACCACATAGCCGGCCGGGCCGAGCTTCGCGCGCAGCGCCTGGGCCGTCGGCTCCACATTGAACACGTCGGCCACCGCCACCTCCACATGCTCGGGACTGTCCGCCGGAAGGCCCAGCAGATCGCGCGCCGCGGAAAGCGAGATAAACACCAGGGAGGAATCGAATTCATACATGCCGGTCGAAAACATGCCGGTAACCACAAAGGGCCGGATCTTCGGCGTGTACCCCGCCGAGCTTCTCTGCCCGGACAAGGCCATCAGGTTCATGCGGCTGCCGAGCGCCAAATCCAGCCGGGCAGCAAGCTTCTCGCCCACCACAATACCCGGCAGGCCATCCCGCAACTCCTCGCCAAGAGCGCGCAGCTTTTTCACGCGCTCGCCCTCGGGCGTGGCCGGCAAGGCCGGCGCATTTTCCGGCATGTCCATGTAGTTGATGTCGCCCACGCTCAGGCTGTGAAAAATATTCAGCACGTCCGGCCCGCTTAGCGGGTCAATGCCCCGCAACACCACGCCCTTCACATTCACCGGGCTTGAAGCCAGCATCTCGGAATAAAGAAACGGCGTGGCGCCCACCACGCCCGGCGTCGAACGCGCGCGCGCCAGCAGTTCGGCATTGGAAGGGCCGCTGCCATAGCGCGCTTTGTACATCACAATATGCGCCTGCGCCCCAATAAGCTTGTCGCGCAGATCCGTGGTAAAGCCGGTCATCACGCCCATGACAATGATCAACGCCGCCACGCCCAAGGCCACCCCCAGCAGCGAGGCCACGGAAAACGCCGTTATATACGCCTGCCGCCGCAGGGCGAATAAGTAACGAAGCGCGATGAATAGCTCAAACTTCAAAGAGATGCCTCCGGCGGCCAAAGGGGATACCCCCCCTTTGGAAAACCCGATAAGGGAAACGTTTTTCTATCCCTGGCCCACTCCGCCCTTTGAGAGGAAACTCTCGTTTCCACTACGCCCCGCGTAACACCGGGCCGGGCGGCCTTTGTTCCGCGTACCGGACGGATTGTCGAAAAAAATGGCCAAGAAATACAGCGGCTCCCCTCGTTCAGCGCTCCTCTTGCCGCCGTCCGGTCATTATATTCCTCAGGTTGGGGTGGAAACGCACGTTTCCTCAAGAGGGCGGCGGCCCGGGAAAACTCGGCGGATTCCCGAAACGTTCGATCGGAGCCACAAAAGCTTACGCGCATAGGGGGCACAAACCTTTCACAAAGCGTAAAAACGGATCGTAAAAATACATGGGCTTCCAAAGGGGCCTCGCCTCTTTGGCTGCCGGAGGCATGCCTTTTCCCACCCACAGCTACTTTCCCGGCAACGGCGGTTTACGGCCGGGGGCCGGGGCTTTTTCCGGCAGATCGTAGGCTTCGGACTTGAGTTGGGGGAAGAGAATGACTTCGCGGATGGATGTGGCGCCGGTCAGAAGCATGACCAGGCGGTCGATGCCGATGCCCTGCCCCGCCGCCGGGGGCATGCCGTATTCGAGAGCGCGCAGGTAGTCCTCGTCCATATAGTGCGCCTCGTCGTCGCCGGCATCTTTTTCCGCCACCTGGTCCATGAAGCGCAGGCGCTGGTCCACGGGATCGTTCAGTTCGGAAAAAGCGTTGGCCATTTCCCGGCCGGTGATGAATAACTCGAAGCGATCCGTGATCTCGGGATTTTGGTCGTTACGGCGCGACAGGGGGGAAATTTCCGTGGGGTAGCCGTAGATGAAGGTCGGCTGAATGAGCTTCTGCTCGACATCCAGATCAAAAAGTTTTGCCTGGAGCTTGCCGAGCTTTTCGTTGGCTATGGTTTTTTCGCCGCGCTCGCGCACATATTTAGTCACCCGCTCCCGGTCCGTATAGAATTCCGGGCTGTGCCCGCCGATGGTTTCCAGGGCCTCGTGAAAACTCAGGCGCTTCCAGACGCCGGGGGTCAAGTCGACCTCGTGATCCATGTAGGTGACGACATAGCTTCCGCACACAGTCTTGGCCACGTGGGAGAACAGGCGTTCGGTGAAATCCATAAGGTCCGTATAGGTGGCGTAGGCCCAGTAGAACTCGCACATGGTGAATTCCGGGTTGTGCCGGGTGGACAGGCCCTCGTTACGGAAACTGCGGTTGATTTCAAAAACCTTCTCAAAGCCGCCGACCAGAAGGCGCTTCAGATAAAGCTCAGGCGCGATGCGCAGGTACAGCTGCATGTCCAGCGCATTGTGGTGCGTGATGAAAGGCTTTGCGGTGGCACCGCCGGGGATGGGCTGGAGCATGGGAGTTTCCACTTCCAGAAAGCCTTCCCGTTCAAAAAATTGCCGGAATTCGCGTAAAATATGCGTACGCTTGGCAAAAATCTCGCGCGTGCGCGGGGTGACAATCAGGTCCACGTAACGCTGGCGATAGCGAATTTCGATGTCCTTCAGGCCGTGGTACTTTTCAGGCAGCGGCCGGATGGATTTGGTGATCAAAATGCAACGCGTACAGGACAGGGTGAGTTCGCCGGTTTTCGTCAAAAACAGCGTGCCGACCACGCCGACGATGTCGCCGATGTCGAATTTCTTGAAGGCCGCATATGCTTCATCGCCAAGGTTTTCCCGGGCGACATAGCATTGGATTCGGCCGCTTTGGTCCGCCAGGTGGAAAAAGGCCACCTTACCGAACGAGCGCAACGAAACAATTCGGCCGGCGCAAACAAGCTCCTCGCAGGCGACCGCGGCAAGCTGCTCCCCATCCATCATCTCGTGGACGGCCACCACAGCGCCGATATGGTGCGTGCGCCTGAAGTCGTTGGGGTAAATGGACACGCCCTCGTCCAGCAACTCGCAACATTTCACCACCCGGTATTTGATCACTTCATTGAGTTCATCACGTGCCTCAAGACTTTCCAGCATGGGCATGAAGTAATCGGCCCGGGAGGATTTGGTGCCGAGCTTGACTTTCGGGCGTTTCGGCTGTTCCGGAATATTCAAGGCAAAACTCCGTGATTCAGACGGCTGTCCAGCGAGACTCTGGAAAAATTCGCTGTTTTAGGATTGCGTAACTGCAAAGACCTATGCCAATTGCCGTCCAGCGTCAATAGGCGGGCCCATGAGCAGACGCGCTGCCTTCCGGCCGGACCGGCGAGTCGGGATGAGAACCGCCGCGGGATTTGCCGCGCTCAACCTTGGCAACCAAAGAACGCAAGCCTTTTGCGTTCTTGTTCCCAAGCTGCTCGCATAACTGGCGGTAGCTGTCCATTCCCGCAAGATAGAGCCTAACGGCTTCTTCCTTAAATCCCTCGCGGCATGTGGCGAATTTACGTTCCGACATCCCCCCAGTCAAGTTTCCAAAGTTCCAGCCTCGCGGGGCTTTTTTGGTTTGTCCACCTGATGGGGGAGCATGGCGCCTCACGCCTGAAGGCTTTTCCACACGCCGGCCATTCCGCGATAACCGCCCGAAGCGCCGCATCGCCCGCGCAAAAAAGAGACTTCTGATGCGCCATATTGATTTTACCGTGCATGATCTTGTGCCCCGCCCCCACCCTTGCGCCCCATCATTCGCCAGTATCCCCGGTTGATGCCGACGCCTTGGAGCAGGGAAAAACGCCCGCCGCGCCTGTCAGCCGCTTTTGCTGCGGCTTTTTCTGTGCTATTCTTAACACCATGGATATAAAAAACTACTTTCTGCACAGCCGAGATAAAAAGTTCTACGAAGGCGCGCCGCCCGAAGACGCGCAGACCGTCCTCTGGCACGTCATCCTAGTCCCGCCGCCGGAAGTTTCCGGTGAAGAACCCGGTGTTTGCGGCAATGCCGGGCTGCGGGATTTCTTACAGAGCCTCGGCATTGCCGATGACGTTATTACCTCCTGCACCACCCCCTTGCGGTTTCCCGAGGTGGAACTTTTTGACGGCGGCGTTTCCCTGCGTTTCCCCATTCGGAGAATCTGGGATGAAGAACATTCCAGCTACCTCACCCTGCTCTGCCTCCAGGGCAGGCTGATCAGCATCAGTTCGTGCGACGCCCCCATGATCAGCCGCGCGCTGCAACTTCTGCGCAACGGCGGCGAACCCATGGAGTCAAGCAGCCAGGGGCTTCTGACCTATCTTCTCGACACCTGCGCGGACCTCAATATTTACCATTATATGGCGGCCAGGGCGGCGGTGGAGGAGCTGGCGGACAAAATTGACGAGGACCCCAACCAGGTCAGCCTTGACGATCTGGTGCCCGTGCGGCGCAGGATCGGGCGGCTCTTCTCCCAGTTCGAAGATCAGTATTATTGCATGGCCACGCTGTACACGCTCCAATCCCCGCAGGTTTCCTTCACGCACCTGAAGGCCGACCTGCGCGACATCATGGACGGCCAGAACCATGTGGCGCGCAGCCAAGAACGCCTTGAAGTGCGCCTGCGCGACTTGCAGCACGACTGCACCCTCTTCCTGCAACGGAAAACCGATCACCGCATTCGCGTACTGACGATTTTGACGGCCGTGTGCATGCCGTTGAGCGTCATCGCCGGTATTTACGGCATGAACTTCGACTATATGCCGGAACTGGGCTGGCCCAACGGCTATTTTCTGGCACTGGGCCTCATGGCTGCCGTGGTTGTGGTGTTGCTCCTATTTTTCCACAAGCGGGGCTGGTTTAAATAGCGCCCGACAGCTTTGGCCCGTTCTTTGCTCTATCAGGTCGGAATACAGATTTTTGACGACCCGAGGGAGCCATGCCGCCGTTCAAATTCCGCCTGCAACAAGTACTGGAATATCGCACCCAGTTGGAGGATCAGGCGAAAATGGCCTTTGCCGCGGCAAAAGACGCCCACGCTCGGCAGCAGAAGGAAACCGAACTTCTGGCCGTCGCCTTGGAGGAGGCCCAAAGCAAACGCCATAAAGCCATCCAGGTCAACCGAGACGAAGTCTGGTTGCTGGAAAACTACTGCAAGGGGCTGGCCGAAGACCTGGAAGCCGCCCAAATACGCCTCAACCATCTGGCCATAGCGCTTGAGGAAGCCCGCCAGAAACTGGTGCAGGCCATGCAGGACCGGAAACTGTTAGACAAACTCAAAGAAAAGCAGCACGAACGCCATGTCAAAGAAGAAAACCTCAGGGAGCAACGGTTCAATGATGAAATCTCCACGCTTAGGCCCCGGACTGCGCCTTTCTAGGCTCTGCCGCTGGCTTTTCCTCGCGGTGCTCCTCAAGATAGGGATCCTCGCCTATCTGTTCCTTGACGTGCCGGTTACAACCCTCACCAATCCGTTCCCCCGTCAAGGCTCCGAAACCCAAATTTCCCTGCTGGCCGAAGCGCCGGCCGCCGCCCAGCCCGCGCCGGCCGAAGCCGCGCCCCGCCG
>JAVBVM010000107.1:0-8582 GCA_031554295.1 Desulfovibrionaceae bacterium
GGAAGCCGGGATCCATGTCGTTTTTGTTTTGAGGTTGCTTTCGCGGAATCCCGACTTCCAGCCGGGGGATAGGCGGCTCCGCTTCGCTTTGGGCCGCGCTTTCGCGGCGGACGCTTTTCGCATTTCTCTTCAGCTTTCCCGGGCTCCGGCGGGTCAGGGGCTGTCGCGCCGCTGACAGCCTTGACCAGGGAGACCCTGGACCCCTAAATCCATGCGTTTCGGCCTTCCTTCCCGACCCGTTCCCAAGCCGGAAGCGGAAAGCCGCCCGGCCTCGACTTACGCGGGGGCCACATGGAAACGAGTGTTTCCATTCGAGGGGCGGCGGCGAATAAGGAATAAACCGACGATCCCCTATAAGGGTTTCCAAAGGGCCGTCGGGGCATGCCTTTTTCTACAAGGGGCGGAGTGCCCTGGCCTGAACGATATCAAGCTTGATTTGCTCGATCAGTTCTTTGGGGCCGGGGAAGCGCCGTTCGTCGCGCAGGCGTTGGAGGAAGGTGATGCAGGCGGGTTGGCCGTAGATTTCCTGGTTGAAGTCGAGAAGGTGGACTTCAAGGGTGAGGGCGGAGCCGTTGAAGGTGGGATTGTGGCCGACGCTGGCCACGCCCAGGAGGGCAGGGGGGGCCAGGCAGGGGTCGTGCGGCTGTTCGGGCAGGCGGGCATGCACGGCATAGACGCCGGCGGCGGGCAGGAGCAGTTTGCCGGAATCTATGTTGGCCGTGGGGAAGCCGAGCAGGGAGCTGCCGCGTTTGAATCCGTGGACAACGGTGCCGGAAACGGCGTAGGGCCGGCCGAGCAGGGGGGGGAGGGCGGCCACCTGTCCGGCCCGGATCAGGGTGCGGATGCGGGAGGAGCTGATCACGTCGCCGTCGGCGGTGACGGGGGGAAGCTGCTCGACGGTGAAGCCGAGGGCGGCGCCCAGTTCGGCGAGGCGGGCGGCGTTGCCGGAGCGCTGCTTGCCCAGGGAAAAGTCGTGGCCAACGATCAGGGCGCGGGCGCGCAGAGAACGGGTGAGGACGCGTTGGGCAAAGGCTTCCGGGGTGAGGGCGGCGAATTTTCGGGTAAAGGGGATGACCAGGGCGAGGTTCAGGCCGAGGGACTCGAAGAGAGCCAGGCGCGTCTCCAGGGTGGTGAGGCGGGGTGGGCTGTCCTGGCCGAGGAGCACTTCCAGTGGGTGCGGGTCAAAAGTGATGAGCGCGGCGGGCAGGTTTTTCGCATGGGAGATTTGGATAAGGCGTCGGATCAGGGCCTGGTGACCGAGGTGGACACCGTCAAAATTCCCGATGGTCACGCAGCTTCCCTGGTGCAGGGCTGCCGGTAGAGAGCGGAGGTTGAAGACTGTTTTCATGCTGCCTGCTCGCAGGGTTAGCGGACCGTGAATGGGCCAAAAAGCGGCGTTTCGCCCACCAATCGCTGCCTCAGGCGAGCGGCTTTGTCAAGGGGGCGGGCCGTTGCCTGTGCCCCGCACGCGTCTCCGGGCATGGTTTATGCAACACAAGGGGAAGAAAGAATTTTTTTCCCTGTGGAGGCAAATATGGCAGTCAGCGGAATAGGCGCGTATTCAACGCAGACGACGACCTTGGCGGAACTTTTGGCCAATGCCAGGAACTCACCGGACAAGAGCGCCAACTCAAGCGCGGCGGAAAATCCGCTGGGTTCGGGCAACGGCGTGGCCCCGGCTTCGTCGCTGTCAGGCTATATGCTGGACAACGCCCAGTCTCTGAAAGAGATTTTCGATGAAATCGGCAAGCTCACGGGCGGCTCCGTGACCTTCTCCAGTGTGAAGGAATACCAGGAGGAATTGCAACGCCAGTTCAACAAAGCCGTGAAGGAAGACCTGCGGAAAATGGGCGTTGATATGGATGCGGAATTCACCCTGGCCTCGGACGGCGAAGGCGGCATCAAGACGCTGTGCGACAGCGCCGCGGACAAGGAAAAGATCGATGCCTATTTTAAGCGGAATCCGGACATGGTGGCGGCCTTTAACAAGCTCCAGACTCTCTCCAACCTGGACAAGGCGCGCAAGGAACAAGGCCACGCGGTCGAGGATTTGAAAAGCCGCGTCCAACTGGAGGGTCTGGCCCAGTGGTGGTCCGCCGAGGGCACGGATTATTCGCAGTACATGTATTTCAACCAGGACGCCACGTTGCAGTTTCTGGGCGTGAGCAGCAAGGTTTAAGATAAAACGACGCGAATAAAAAAAAGCCCTGGAAGAATACTTCCGGGGCTTCGGACTTACTGACAAAGCCCGGATTTGGCCTGCCAAATCCGGGCTTTGTCGGCAGTCGGCCCCCCCCTGTGTGTGTGGGCGCCAGCTAGTGGGAATTGGTCGGGGCTTCCGTTTCGCAGACGTAACCCTGGCGCAAAGTCTGATAGAGCGGCACATCGTTGCCCTTGGCGACGATTTCGCCCAGATCGCCCAGCAGGGCCTCGGGCAGCACGTCATCCATGTGCGAGACAAAGACGATTTTCAGCTCCTTCAATATTTCCTTGGGCACGTCGGCCAGGTCCTTCTCGTTTTCGGCCGGCACCAGCACCTTGGTCATCTGGCCCCGGTGGGCGGCCAGCAGCTTCTCGCGCAGGCCGCCGATGGGCAGCACCCGGCCGCGCAAGGTGATTTCCCCGGTCATGGCCACGTCGTTGCGCACAGGCACGCCCAGCAGGGCCGAGACCAGCGAGGTGGCCAGGGTGATGCCGGCCGAGGGGCCGTCTTTGGGCGTGGCCCCTTCGGGCACGTGCACGTGGATGTCGATGTCTTTATGGAAATCCGGACGCAGGCCGAACATGTCAGAGCACGAGCGCACATAGGAAAGCGCGGCCCGGGCCGATTCGGTCATGATCTCGCCCAGCTTGCCGGTGGTCTGCACTTTGCCGGTGCCGGGCATGAGGGCGGTTTCCACCACCAGCAGTTCGCCGCCCATCTGCGTCCAGGCCAGGCCGGTGGCCACGCCGATCTGCGAGGCTTCCTCCTTTTCGCCGAAACGGTACTGCTTCACGCCCAGGAACTTGTGCAGATTGGCGGGCGTGACCGATACGCTGTTTTTACGGCCTTGGGATTCCACCAGCTGCATGGCGGTTTTGCGGCAGACGGCGGCGATTTCACGCTCCAGATTACGCACGCCCGCTTCCCGCGTGTAGGTGCGGATGATTTCCAGCAGGGTGGCGTCCGGAATGCGGAGGTTCTCAGGCTTCAGGCCGTGCTGCTCGATCTGCTTGGGCAGGAGAAAGTCGCGCGCGATACGGCGCTTTTCAGGCTCCAGGTATCCGGAAAGCTTGATGATTTCCATCCGGTCCTGCAAGGGCAGGGGGATGGAATGCAGGCTGTTGGCCGTGGTGATAAAAAACACCTGCGACAGATCATAGTCCAGATCCAGATAATGGTCGTTGAAGGCGCAGTTCTGTTCCGGGTCCAGCACTTCAAGCAGGGCGGCCGAGGGGTCGCCCCGGAAGTCCATGCTCATCTTGTCGATTTCGTCCAGGCAGAAGAGCGGGTTGTTGGATTTGGCCCGCTTCAGGGACTGGATGATCTTGCCGGGCAGTGCGCCCACATAGGTGCGCCGGTGGCCGCGAATTTCCGCCTCGTCGCGCACGCCGCCGAGCGACAGGCGCACGAATTCACGTCCGGTGGCCGTGGCGATGGACTTGGCCAGCGAGGTTTTGCCCACGCCCGGGGGGCCGACCAGGCAGA
Organism: Desulfovibrionaceae bacterium; assembly: GCA_031554295.1. GTDB lineage: Bacteria > Desulfobacterota > Desulfovibrionia > Desulfovibrionales > Desulfovibrionaceae > JAVBVM01. The sequence continues at coordinate 3,689 of JAVBVM010000107.1, forward strand.
GGATGGGGCCTTTCAGCTTATCCACCAGCTTCTGCACGGCCAGATATTCCAGGATGCGCTCCTTCGGCTTTTCCAGGCCGTAGTGGTCGCGGTCCAGCGTTACGCGCGCCTTTTCAATATCAATTTCGATAGGCTTCAGCGTATTCCATGGCAGATCCAGAATCCAGTCCACATAATTGCGCACCACCGCGTATTCAGCGGATGAGGGCGGCATCTGGCGCAGTTTCTTGATTTCACGCAGGGCTTTTTCACGCGCATCGTCAGGCATGTCCTTGGCGGCCAGGCGCTGTTCAAGCTCCTGCACCTCGGCCTGCGGGTCGTCTTCGCGGCCCATTTCCTTGTGGATGGCCTTGATTTGCTCGTTCAGGTAGTATTCGCGCTGGTTGCGCTCCATCTGCGTTTTGACTCGGGTCTTGATGCGCTTTTCCATGGAGGAAATGTCGATTTCGCCCTGGAGGTATTCATACACCTTTTCCAGACGCTGCACCGGCTTTTCCAGTTCCAGCACTTCCTGCTTCTTGTGGTAGTCGACCTTTAAGAGCGGCATCACCGCATCGGCCAGGCGGCCGGCCGTGGGCAAGGCGGTCAGGGTCAACAGGGTTTCCTGGCTGACCTTTTTATTGATCTTGCTGTATTCTTCCAGGGCCTCATGGGTGGCGCGCACCAGGGCCGAGGCTTCGGCCGTGGGGGTGTCCTCTTCCTGGACAGGATAGACGCGCACGCTGGGGAAGTCGCCGCCCGGAGCGTCCGGGGCGGGATTCAACGATTTGCTCGTTTCCCAGCGGGCGCGGTACAGACCTTCAAACAGCACTTTGATGGTGCCGTCGGGCAGCCGCAGAACCTGCAAAATTTTGCTGACGGTGCCCAGGTCAAACAGGTCGTTCGCTTCGGGGCGTTCCACGCCCGGCTCGCGCTGGGCCACCAGGAATATTTTTTTCCCGTGGTCGGCAATGGCGTGTTCGATGGCGCGGATGGAAGCGTCGCGCCCGACGAACAGCGGCACAATGGACCGGGGGAACATCACCACTTCCCGCAAGGACATCAGGGGCAGTTCCGCAACTTCCCCTTTCTCCGCGCGGTCACGTTCGTATATCGTCATCTATTCTCTCCTCCCTTGGCCTGCTTGCCCGCCATGGGCGGCAAGTCCACAGAAAGTAGATCCGTTTACAAAACTGTCAATATAACGCCCCGACTTCTCCCGGCGGTTCAACGCTTTTCCGGTCTTTTTCCGTCGGGTTCGCGCCCTGTCGGCCGTCCGGCCCAGAGTCACGCGGGAGCCCCGCGGAAACGAGCGCTTCCTGGCAAGGGCGGCGCCAATACCTGAAATAACGTTCCCCTATAAGGGTTTTCAAAGGGGCTATACCCCTTTGTCCGCCAAAGGCATGCCTTTCTCCCTCCCCCTACGCCGTTTTCGCCGTATCGTAAATCAGGAGGGGTTCGCGGCCGTCGTCGGTGACGGCCTCGTTGATGATGCATTCCTTGACGCCGGTCATGGAAGGCAGCCTGAACATGATGTCGAGCATCATGGTTTCCATGACGTTGCGCAGACCGCGCGCGCCGGTTTTGCGCTCAATGGCCTGGCGGGCGATGCTCAACAGGGCCTCGTGGGTGAAGCGCAGGGTCACGCCGTCAAAGCTGAAGAGCTTCTGGTACTGGCGGGTGAGGGCGTTGGCCGGCTCGATCAGGACGCGCACCAGGTCTTCCTCGGTCAGTTCGTCCACGTGGGTGATCATGGGGATGCGGCCGATGAACTCAGGGATGAGGCCGTACTTGACCAGGTCGGTCGGGTGCACCTGGGCCAGCAGTTCGGAGGAGTCCAAATTCTTTTTCACGGCCACCTTGGCGCCAAAGCCCATGCTGCCGCCGCCGAGGCGCTGCTCGATGATCTTGTCCAGACCGATGAAGGCGCCGCCCAGGATGAACAGGATATTCGAGGTATCCATGCGGATATATTCCTGCTGCGGATGCTTGCGGCCGCCCTTGGGCGGAATGTTGGCCATGGTGCCTTCGATGATCTTGAGCAGGGCCTGCTGCACGCCTTCGCCGGAAACGTCCCGGGTGATGGAGGGGCCGTCGCTCTTCTTGGAAATCTTGTCGATTTCGTCGATGTAGATGATGCCCTTGGAGGCGGCCTCAATGTCGTAGTCGGCGTTCTGGAGCAGTTGGACCAGGATGTTTTCCACATCCTCGCCCACGTAGCCGGCCTCGGTCAGGCTGGTGGCGTCGGCGATGGTGAAGGGCACGCGCAGGATGCTGGCCAGGGTCTTGGCCAGCAGGGTCTTGCCGCTGCCCGAGGGGCCGATCAGCAGGATGTTGCTCTTTTCCAGCTCCACATCGTCGCCGCCGGCGTTGGCGTAGAAGACGCGCGTGTAGTGGTTGTGCACGGCCACGGACAGGATTTTCTTGGCCTGGTTCTGGCCGATGACGTATTTGTCGAGCTTTTCCTTCAGCTCGGCCGGCGTGAGCAGGCCGGCCTGATCCGACAGATCGGCGGTGCGCTGTTTGTTGATGATCTGCGTGCACTGGGTGATGCAGTTCTCGCAGATGGCGCCGTTCGAGCCGGTGATGATATGCCGGCCGGAGTCCGCCGTGGCCCCGCAGAAAGAGCAGACGGGGTTGGCGGCCTGGCCGTTGTTTTCGTGATTCGTACCGTTGGACTTGGGCATGTCGTATCCAGAATAAAGTTACAGGTGCGGCTCCCGGCCTGGCGGGGAAGCTTTATTTCTTTCCGGAGGCGGACAGATCGTGCCGCGACGAAAGCACGGCATCAACCAGGTTGTATTTGGCCGCCTCGTCCGCCGTCATGAAGTTGTCGCGTTCGGTGTCGGCGGCAATGCGCCTGACGGTCTTGCCGGTGTGCTGGGCGAGAATTTCATTCAGGCGCGTTTTCATGCGCAGCACTTCCTTGGCGTGGATGTCGATATCCGTGGCCTGGCCGTGGAAGCCGCCCGAGGGCTGGTGGATCATGATTCGGCTGTTGGGCAGGGCAAAGCGTTTGCCCGGCGCGCCGGCGGCCAGCAGCAAGGCGCCCATGCTGGCGGCCTGGCCGAGGCACAGGGTGGAGACGGGCGAGGCGATATACTGCATGGTGTCGTAAATGGCCATGCCGGCCGTAACCGAGCCGCCGGGCGAGTTGATGTAGAAGTTGATGTCCTTTTCCGGATTTTCCGATTCGAGGAACAAGAGCTGGGCGCAGATCAGCGAGGCCACGTTGTCATCAACGGGCGTGCCCAGCAGGATGATGCGATCCTTGAGCAGGCGGGAATAAATATCATAGGCGCGCTCGGCGCGGCCGGAAGTTTCAATGACTATGGGAATGGTGGGCATGTGGACTCCTTGAGTTGAGCAAGCGGAATCAGCCGTATCAGGGCCTTAAGGGAAGGAAACGGGCGAGCCCGGCGTTTTTTTCCTGCCCGGAAACATATTCATGAATCGTGCCGGTCTGTTCTCCTTGAGACGTTTCCTGCCCGGCTTCACGCCGCGCGACGTTTCCGCCGCCGCGCCACGTGGAAAAAGAATGCGCACTAGGCAACTTCTTGTCAAATATACCAGGAATCCGCGCGGCGCAAGGGGGTTTCGGCGCTCCGGGCGCGTCGCGATCCCCGCGGGGCGGTCGGCCGCGCGCGGCGGCCCTAAAAAAGGACTTCCCCCATGCCATGACTCTGGTATATCCTGAATGCGATATTTTGGAGGAGTCAACACGGCGGCGCTACTGTGGATATCGGAAATGTGACGTTTTCCTGGCGGGATGTGGTGGATATAGCGCTGGTCACGGCGCTGTTCTATCGAATTATCCTGTTCGTGCGCGGTACCCGGGCGGTTTCGGCCATATACGGGCTGCTGTCGCTGGCTATTATTTACGTGATCGCCCGCGCGGTCGGCCTGAACACGCTGGAGTGGCTGCTCGAGCATTTGTTCGGCTCCATCTTCCTGGTGATCGTGGTGCTGTTCCAGCAGGACATCCGGCGGGCGCTGTCGGAAATGGGCATGCGCCGTCTGTTCAGCAAATCGGTCAAGGCCGACCCGAAAATCCTGGATATGGTGGCGAACGCCGCCGAGGCCATGGCCGAGAGCCGTATTGGCGCGCTTATCGTGTTTGAGCGCAATATGCCGCTGGGCGACATGCTCCAGGAAGGCGTGTCGCTCAACGCCAAGATTTCGCCCGAACTGCTGCTTACCATTTTCAAGCCGAAAACGCCGCTGCACGACGGCGCGGTGATTATCCGCAACAACCTGATCGCCGCGGCTTCCTGCATTCTGCCGCTGGCCTCCTCAAGCAAGCACGATTTCGGCACGCGCCACCGCGCCGGCCTCGGCATTACGCAGGAAACGGACGCCGTGGCGATTGTGGTCTCGGAAGAGCGGGGGCAGGTGACCATTGCCGTGGGCGGAAAGCTTTCCAAGCCCATCGGCGGTGAACGGCTGAACCGGGCGCTGCACGCCATTCTGGAGAGGTAATGCGCATTTCCTGGCAATATCTGCTGCTGGCCCTGGCCATTTCCTTCCTGCTCTGGTTCATGGTGGCCGGCCAGAGTCAGGTGGAAACGCTGGTGGACGTGCGCGTGGAATTCTGGGGGCAGCCGAACGGCCTGGTGATCCGCGAGGGCATGGTGCAGAAAATCTCCGCCCGCCTGCGCGGCACCCGGGGAACCCTGCGTACTCTCAACAGCGGGGATCTGGTGTACCCGCTGGATCTTTCGGACATCAAAGAGGGCGAAAATGTGGTTACGCTGGAGCCGGGGCGCGTGATTGGCGCGCGCGGCGCCCAGGTGACGGAAATATCGCCGGCCCGCCTGACCCTGATCGCCGATACGCTGAAGACGAAAAGCCTGCCCCTGCGGGTGACGGTGGAGGAAAAGCTGCCCAACTGGCTGACCCTGCAACGCGTTTCCGT
>JAVBVM010000002.1:0-10875 GCA_031554295.1 Desulfovibrionaceae bacterium
GCTTTTTCTGCCTGATCTTGTACATAGCTGCTTGATCTACTAGAGCAATGTTGTGTTGCCTTCTGTAAAAAAGTACCCGAAGCCGTTTGTCCCACGGGGCAGCGGACAGCGTACCCTTTGGCGCCGGTATTCCTTCCCCGCGCGAGTGGGGAGAACAGCGCCCGGCCGGGGCGGTAAGTAAGCCATGCTGAACACGGCCCCGGCCATGCTGGCAGAAAAATTTAGGGATGCAGGCGTATGTCGGCGGTGCATGGAATCACGGCAGTGGCGCGGGCTTGTTCTGCCTGAATGTTGCTGACGCGACGAGTCACCGCGACTCTAGCGTCGGTTGCCGCCTCGCAAAAAGTACCCGAAGCCGCTTGTCCCACGGGGCAGCGGACAGCGTACCCTTTGGCGCCCGCATTCCTTCCCCGCGCGAGCGGGGAAAACAGCGCCCGGCCGGGGCGGTAAGTAAGGCTCGCTGAACACGGCCCCGGCCAAGCGAAAGAGATTATGGCAAAGACCGCTAAAAACCTTTGGCAAGAGATAGCCACGTTTACGAGCCTGGCGCGGGCCTTCCAGAAAGTGCGGGAAGGCAAGCGTTTCGACTCCGACACACTGGTCTTTTACTCCAACCTGGAAGACAACCTCTTCGCCCTGGAAGCGGAGCTCAAGGGGCAAACCTGGAAGCCGCAGCCCTTTCGCGAGTTTATCGTCAAAATGCCGAAGCTCAGGAAGATACAGGCGCCGGCCTTCGCCGACAGGGTCGTTCACCAGGCGGTTATGCTGCACGCGGCCCCGGTCTTCGAGCGGCGTTTTATTTCCGACTCCTACGCGAACCGGGTCGGCTTCGGGACGCACGCGGCGAGTCACCGGCTGCGCCAGTTCTTGCGGGCGGCAAGCGCGAAATGGCCGCACCCCTATATAATCAAGGCCGACATAAGCAAGTATTTTCCGAGCATCCCGCACGGGCGCCTTTTGGATTGCGTGAAGCGCATCATCGCCGACCCCGCGGTACTGTGGTTCTTCGACACGCTGATAAAAGGAAGCGGCTTTGTCGAACGCGGACTGCCCATCGGCTCGCTTACGTCGCAATGGCTGGCGAACCTGTACCTGGACAACCTCGACCACTATGTAAAAGACGGCCTGGGCGTGAAGTATTACGTCCGCTACATGGATGACTTTATCATTGTGGGGCCGGATAAGGAATGGAGCCGCGAAAAGCTGGCCCAACTGGGCGAATACGTGACCGGGCTCGACTTGGCGCTCAACCCGAAGACGGGCATCCGCCCCATTACGCAGGGTGTCGACTTCGTGGGCTACCGGCACTGGACCGACCACGTTCTGCCGAACAAGCGCACGGTCAAGCGGGCGCGACGCCTGTTCAAGAGTATGCAAAAGCAATACAACGCGCGGAAGGTCGATTTCAACTATGTACGCTCTCGCGTGGTGTCCTTCACCGGCTACATGAAGCACTGCAACGGACACCGGACGCTGAACGCCATACTTGAACGCTTCGTTCTGACGGGGGCGGGGAAGCAAGAAAAGGCCGGGGAATAGGAGCGGTGAAAATTTCCGCATCGCCCGCGCTGTTTCCCGACCGTTCGCTCGAAATCTGCGACTATCCGGAGGCAATCGGCAGGCGGGGGCTTGCAGGCCCCCACCGAGCGGCGCAACAACGCCGCCCACGGCCCGCGGAAAGTAAAAGGCTTTCCGCTTCGTTCCGCTGCCTTAGTCCTGCGCAGGACTGAAAAGCAGTAGCAGAACGGCGGGCAACGAACCATAATCATGTAAGTAATGGAAGAAATCAGGTGCGCGAAGTGCAAAAAGAAAATCGGTGAAGGAGAAATCAAGAGATTTGACTTTTATTGTCCGCGTTGTACCGCGTTCAATTCACTAGTGAGAGCCGCGAGCCCCAACACAGAGCCCCACGAGAGCCACAAAAGGAATAAAAGTGAATGTGGCTCTACATCCCCCCAAATTTAGCGGCATCGCCCTTGCTGCAGGAGCCGGAGGGCTCGAACTTGGCGTTTCACTCACAATACCTGAATATCGAACTGTTTGCTTCGTCGAGCGGGACGCATACGCCGCGGCCGCTCTCGTGGCCCGGATGGAAGACGCGGCCCTGGATGAAGCGCCTATCTGGTCTGACCTTGTCACCTTCGACGGCAGGCCGTGGCGTGGAAAGGTGGATTTCCTCACTGCCGGATACCCATGTCAGCCTTTCAGTCAGGCCGGAAAACGCCTCGGTGAGAAAGACCCGCGCCACTTGTGGCCGCACGTCCGCCGAATCCTCGGAGAAGTACAGGCGCCGTTCCTGCTCGCTGAAAACGTTCTCGGGCATGTCAGCCTCGGGCTCGAAAACGTCCGGAAAGACCTTCTCGGAATGGGTTACGAGGTTGAAGCGGGAATCTTTAGCGCGGCAGAGGTCGGCGCGCCGCACATCCGAAAGCGCCTGTTCATTCTGGCCTACGCCGATAGTGAGCTCGTCGGGAAGCTGGCCGACGCTGTGTTTGCACAATGGCCGGCTTGTGATGCAGCAGAGCAAATACCAGCTCGGAACGCATCTGGCGGCGGTGGCCTGGACGCTGCTTTATATGCTCGGCATGAGCCGGGCGCGGGCCTCTTCCCTCCCGATGCCGCTGACTTTGACGCCTGGGAACGCAGGCTCGCCTTACGGCCTGAGTTGCAACCCGCTGTTTCTGGAAACGCTGCAGGGCTGGCCCATAAACTGGACAGATACAGACTCACGGGTAACGGAGTTTGCCCGCTGGCGGCAGGCTATGCGCTCGGAACTCTGCTTGATGCTGCACAAAAACGGCTGAAAGCGGCCTGATTTTGTGTAAAAATCAGCACACGCCAAGGGAAAAGAAACGAGCCGTTCCGGAGCGTCCGAAAGGCTCGTTTTTTCCCTTGAATTTTTCGCGATTCTGTTCTCAAGTTATGTGACAGCCGTTCTCAGGATTCGCGACCGCTCACACGGAACGTATGGGGCGCACCGGCTGTAGCGTCTACTGTGATTTAAGCCGCGGGGCAGGGTGGAAAAAAGAAAAAGCACTTACGGGTATTTCTCGTAAGTTAATGTAATTTATGATTGTTTGACGGGATTTGAATCTCTGGCCTTCGAGTTATGAGCCCGGCGAGCTACCGATCTGCTCCACTTGGCGGTATGGCGCATTGCCGCGAAGAGGGAATACCTGCTCGGTCCGGTCGGGTGTCAACATGAAATACTTTACCGGCATGGGCGGGTGGTGACTTTTTTTTATTTGTAACCGCACCTGGTTGTTTTTTTATGTTCTTACTGTATTCGTTCAGGTATGAGGCCATAGCGGCGCATAGGAGGGGCGGCATGAAAGCGGCGACTTTCTTCTTTGTCCTTTGTTTTTGCGGTTTGACGCGCGTTTTGTTTTCGCCGATCGCCCTGGCGGCGGAGCCGCGTGCCTGGGAAATTTCCGGCCCGTATCAAAGCAATCCCTTAAAACGGGCGACGCTGGCCGGAAGCGCCATGGTCGGCGGCGCGGTGGGCCATGCCTGGCTGGTTGTCTCCTGCCGGCCGGGTGCCGGCCTATGGGCCGCGTTGCGGGTTGACGGAGTTTTGGCCGGGCGCTTTCCCGTGGATGACTTTGAAGGCCCTGGCGGGGTTGGGGAAAGTAGCCGCTTGCTGAAAGTAGCGATGGGGAATAACGGCCTGGAGCGTTCGTTCTTTTCGTCCGGCACTCGCCAGGAAAATGATATTTTCGAGTGGTCCTTTGCGTTGCCGCCGTCTGAAACACGATGCTGGCTGGATGAAGCCGGCCGCGGATTGAGGATATTCGTGCAACGGCCCGGGGCCGCTGATGAGCCCCTGGAGGCCGTATTCATCTTGCCAGAGCAGGCCCAGCCCCTGCGCGAACTTGTCATGCCCTGCATGCCCTGCCGGGGCTATCTGAAGTAAGAAGCGGCGGGCGGCGGAGTGTCGGTGGACGCTTTTTCCGGGCTACTTGGCCGCGCCGTGGCCGTCAATGCGGGCAAAGGCGTTGTGCGCGTGTATGGATTCAAAGCTTTCCACCTCCACGCTGAAGGCGTCGACGTGCGGGTGGCGGGAAAGCTGGTGGGCGACGCCCCGCACTACATCCTCCACAAAGACCGGGTTGGCGAAGGCGCGTTCGGTCACATGCTTTTCGTCCGAACGTTTCAGGAACGTATAGACGGGCGAGGAGCCGGCGGCCTCGGCGATATCAATGAATTCCTCCAGCCAGGAAAAGCCTTTCATGCGGATGGTCATGCGCACCTCGGCGCGCTGGCTGTGAGCGCCTTCGTCGCTGATGGCCTTGGAGCACGGGCAGACGGTCATCACCGGCACGCTGATCTCAAGCAGGAAGGAAACCTTGTCCGACTCCAGCTCGCCGGTCAGGCTGCAGGGATAGGAGACCACGCCGCTGCTGCCTGAAGCCGGGGCCGCCTTGCGGATAAAGTAGGGGAAGCGGAACACCACGTAAGCCTTGCGCGCTTGCAAGTCGCGCTTGATGTCCTCAAGCAGGCGCTTCACCATGTGATAGTCGAGGTCTTCCGGCCGGTTTTCCAGGGCGGCCACAAAGCGGCTCATGTGCGTTCCCTTGAAGGCGGCGGGCAAATCGGCGCCCACGTCCACCGAGGCCACGGTATGCTGGCTGCCCTGGGCGCGGTCGCGCACCACGATGGGCAGGCGCAGGTTTTTCACGCCCACCCGGTCAATGGGCAGGGCCACCGCGGCCGGGCTGTTCTGAATATCTTCCATGGCATCCGTCATAGAGTAAAAGAGTTTGGCGCGGTTCGCTCACCGGCGCGGTGCCGGGCTTGTCACGTTTTCGGCTTTTCTATCCGCCACACGGTCACATCCACCGGCGCGGGGTTGACCAGGCGCTCGTCCACGCGCTGCACATGCGCGCGCCGGGCGGCCAGGCCCCGGCGGAACAGCGCGTCCACCAGAACCTGATACACGGTTCTGCCCGGCTCCGCCACCCAGGCGATGCCGCCGGGCGCAAGGCTGTAGAGAAGAAAATCGGCGATGGGAGAGGCGAACTTCGCCTCGTACATGATATCGCCGCCCCAAATGCGGCTGAACGATCCCGGCTGAACCGCCGGGGCTCGCCAGTCCATGATTAGCCAGCCCACGCCCTGAACCCGATTTTGCGCGGCGTTCAGGGCCGCGTAGCGTAGCGCCCGCGCTTCGTAGTCCATGGCGATCATCCGCGCGCCGAGCCACTGGCCGGCCAGGGCGGTCAGGCCAAGGCCGCAGCCCAGTTCCAGGCACAGGCGGTCCGCGATATCCTCCTGCTGGCGCTGAAGCCATGTCCCGAGAGCCAGGCTCGAAGGCCACAGCTCGGTCCAATAGGGAAGGCGCTCGTCATCGCCCAGATCCTCCTCGCCCATCTGTTTCCAAAGGGTTTCCAGATCATCCGGCCGCGAAAGATCCCAGGCGCGGCCGGCCAGGGTCACGGAAATATTCTTGTCGCGTTCACGCATCAGTTGTTTGTATCAAGCGAAAACCGTCGCGTCCATATCCGGCGCGCCGGAAGACGGCCCTTACGCGCGCGCCCGGCCGCGCTTCGCGCGCGGCGTAGCGGCCCGGTTGGGTCGGCATTCCGCCGAATGTGTTATGGACAACCCAGGGCGGACATTTCCTCTGTTCCGCCAGGATTCGTTTCCGGAGTTGTTTGCTGGCAGAATTCCTCATGGTCCGCCGGGTGAGCGGGCGGGGAGGCATCGGGGCGCGGGAAACAAAGCCCCTCCGCCAGCGCCGAAAGCTTTGCGGCGCGCTGATCCGCGGCAAGCTTCTCCAGCCCTTCGAATATGCAGCAAAGCTGCGCGCGCATGATATCCGTATCCGCCAATGCCGCGGCAACTTCATTTAATGTGGCGTCGCCATTCAAAAGTTTCGAGAGCACGGCGGCGGCGGCAGCATATTTCCCGACCGCGTTGATTTGCTGATGGGCGCTGCCGTTGCGGCAGGCCAGGCAGCGCATCAGGGCCCGCTCGTTTTTGGTGGCCTGTTCATCGGCGCGTGGGGTCTTATTTGTGGCGGGCGCGTCTGCCTCCACCAGGAATCGGGCACCCATGCCTGTTCGTATCCATTCCGGCCGGTGTCCGGTTTTCTCGATGATGGTGAGAAGCCAGCCCGGCGGAAGGCTTTCGCGCCGTTGCGCGTCGGATATTGTGGATTGCCGGACGCCCAGGAATTCGGCCAGTTCGTTTTGCGTGCGTGTGCCAGTTGCCTCATAGATACGCTTCAACATTGTACCAAACATTGTGACCTCGAAACAGGGTGGCGCGTGCGGCGGCCGTTTCTTTTGAAGAGTCGGGCAGGTGTCGTATGAACGCAATTATTGGCGTTTCAGCGCCAGGTGGGTGGGGCTTAAAAGCCGCGAGGGGAATCATGACATCTGACGATTCCAATAAGCACCAATTTTGTCAAGCATTTTGTGCTAATTGGAATCGAAGCGCGTAAGGCGGGAGGGGCGGAAATCCGCCAGGGCGGCGGATATCTGGGGGTTGATTATGTTTTTTGTCGGCCGATTTTGTTTCCAAGTGGGCTTACGGCTTTCTTTTGACGTAGATTACGGGGACAATGCGCTTGATGTTTCCCGTCGATTCCCGGCGGGTGTACACATCCTGGGTGCCGTTTCTGGGCGGCAGCCAGGACTCGAAAACCACATCAGGTTCGTCAAAGCGTTTGAAAACTTTGAGCGCCATGGTGCCGTTGGTTCGTTCTATAAACACCGCGTCGCCGGGTTCAAGCTTGCTGCGCGGGTCGCAGTAAACGATGAAGCCATCCTCAATGCCCATCGGGCGCATGCTCTCGCCGCAGGCCATGACCGCGAACATCTCCGGGTTGTCCCATTGGTCGCCGGGGCGTGGAGCCAGAATCGCGGTTTTCTTTTCCGTGTACCAGTCATCGCCGCATGCGGCCAGGCCGATGAGCGGCACGCCTCCCGGCGGTCTTTTTTCTTCGGGATTTTGGAAGCCGCCAAAAAATAACCCGGGATCAAGGCCCAGGCGGAGCATGATTTCACGGACCTTGTCAAAGGGCATCCGCTGGCCCTTGAGCGCGCCGGATGACCAGCGGGAAACCGTTCCCCGCGTCACGCCCAGCAATTTGCTGATGGCCGTCACCTCGCCGCGGGTGCCTTCTTTTATCCTGTGATTCAGTTCGGCAACAATGGCGGACCATGCTTGTTCTTGTTTTGTTTCCATTTATATAAAGTGACTTATTTTTTTGTTTCTGTCTCGCACAAAAAACAACATGAAACGATTCTTAATGGAAACGTTTTTTTGGCGCCGTAATTCTTCGAATTCGGCCTATTTCGCGTAATATCGCCGGCCTGGCCGGGTTGGCGTTTCAATGGGACGAACTTGCAAATATATTCTTGAAAGCGGGGCGACACGGCGGTTTAAGCGGGAAAAGGCCGGGAGCGGATGCGAACGCGTGCGTTTTAGTCGTAGCGGGGGATATGGTTCCCGGCAAATCCCGGTTCGAGTATGAAAAGACGGCCGGGGAAGCGCTGCTCCCCCGGCCGTGAAAAGCGCGTTTCTTTTACATGCCTGGCGACCCGAGCATTCGGGGCAAGAACAGGGCGATATCAGGTATCAGGATGAGCAGGAAGATAAGAAGGAGCATGGCCCCAAGGAAGGGCAGGGTTCCCTTGAACATCTCCATGACCGGGCAGTCATGGACGATACTTCGCAGGGCAAGGACATTTATGCCCATGGGTGGAGTGATCACGGCCATTTCAAACATGATGACCATGAGGACGCCGTACCAGACCGGATCGAATCCCAGGGCCTTAACCACGGGGAAGAAGATCGGCACGGTCAGGATGAGCATGGGAATGGCCGGCATGATGCAGCCCATGACCAGGTAAACGCAAAGGATCACAAGCAGGGTGACAATGGGCGGCACCTGCATGGACACAACGGCTTCGGCGAGTGCCATGGGCACCTTGCTGGTGGTCAGGAAAACGCCGAAAATGTTCGCGCCGATCAGGATGCTGATGCACACGGCCGTGACTTTGCTCGTTTCCATCAGGCTGTTGATGAAACCCCGCCAGGAAAGGCGGCGGCGGAGCAGGCAGACCACCAGCGTGCCAAAGGCCCCCATGCCCGCGCCCTCCATGGGCGTGAACAGGCCCTTGTACATGCCGCCGATGACGAAGACGAACAGGACAATGACGGCCCAGACCCCGCGTAAGGCGGCAAAGCGCTCTTTCCAGGTGGAGCGGGGGCCGGCGGGCGCGCAGTTCGGGTCGAGGACGATTTGCAAGCGCACGATTCCCATGAAGAGGAGCACCAGCACAATGCCGGGGAGAATGCCGGAGATGAAGAGCGTGGAAATGGACTGGTCAGCCAGCAGGGCGTAGAGGATGAAAGCCAGGCTCGGCGGGATGAGCACGCCCAGAGTGCCGCCGGCCGCCACCACGCCCGCGGCCAGGGAGGGCTTGTAGTTGTATTTGCGCATTTCCGGTATGGCCACGGTGCCCATGGTTACGGCCGTGGCCATGCTGTCGCCGCACACGGCGGCAAAGCCGCCGCAGGCCGCCACCGTGCCGATGCCCAGCCCCCCACGCCAGTGGCCGACCCAGCGGTAGGCCACATTGTAGAGATCTCCCCCGATACCCGAGAAATAGCAGAACTCTCCCATGAGGATGAAGAGAGGAATGGTGGTGAAGGTATAGTTGGTCAACGTATCAAAAGGCGAGGCGCCAAGCGTGAGCAGGCCGGCGTTCGTGTTGCGCAGGTAGCAGATGCCGATAAGTCCGGTCACGGCCAGGGCCGCCATGACGGGAAAGCCCAGCATCATGAAGGCGAAAAGCACAATCAGGCCGATAATGCCCGCCGTGAGCGGCTCCAGGCGTATGGGAAACGAGCGCCCCTGGGAGATGACTTGCCAAGCCGCATAGGCGACCACCACGATGACGACAAACCAGATAATCAACCGTATCGGGCTCTTAAGGAGCGGGCGCAGGCATTCCAGCAGGTTGGCCAGCGTGCACAGGGCGACCAGGCCGAAGCCTATGGCCATGATCAGCACAAAGGGCCAGGCGGGCAGCGTCAGCACCGCCGAGGTGCGGCCCATCTCTTTGACAAAAAAGGTATAGCCGACCATTTTCCAGGACATGCCGGCGAAAAGCAGGAGCAGCAGGCCGTTGCTCAGGGCGGCGGCCATCTCCTGTCCCTTTCGGGGCAGGTTGGCGGTGACCGCGTCAATGCCGATATGGCGGTTTTCCGCCGCGGCATAAGCGATACCGGTCATCACTGAAATAAGCAGCAAAAATTCCGTGATTTCATTGGAACCGGTCAGGGGGGCCCTGAAACAGTAACGCAGAATGACGTCAAGCGCGGTGATCAACATCATTGCGGTAAGGCCGATAAGCCCGATATAGTTCAGCTTATGGCAAATTTTATGCATCGGCGTCGTGAAGGCAAAAGGTAGCCCGACTTTTTCCGTGGAAGTCATTTACTCTCCTCCAAGGGTAAGCGCATAAAAAAAGCGGGCGCCCGAACTGCCCGGGCGCCCGTGAGGCGGATGCTTATTTGCCCATCATGACGTCAAGGACGCGCCGGGCAGGCAGGCCCTTCTTTTCAAGGGCGTCGGCGTATTCGAACTTGATCGGAGCGAGCTTTTCCTGGAAGCGCTTCATTTCTTCGGGCGCGGGGGTGATGTACTGGATGTTCGGATATGCCTTTTCGCCAATCTGGTCGTTCTGGTCCCACACCTTGCCGGCCATTGCCACCGCAAAGTCGCCGGACAGGGATTCGATCACGGCCTTGTGCTCGGGGCTCAGGCTGTTCCAGGTATCCTGGTTCATGACCATGAAGAAGGCGTCCGTCACCAGGGGGACGCGGGTCATGCTCTTGGTCACTTCGCCCAGGCGGCGGGAGGAGAGCAGCTCGTAGTTCATCAGAGCGCCGTCAATGACGCCTTTTTCCATGGCCTGATAGAGTTCACCGATGGACAGGGAGACCGGCGAGAAGCCCAGTTGCTCGCCGATACGCACCGAAGTGGAGCCGGAGATGCGGATTTTCAGGCCGCTCAGGTCTTCCAGCTTATTGATGGGCTTGTCGCGCATCATGAACACCGTGGGCGCGGCCGCGTGAAGCCAGAGCACCTTCACGGCCTTCCATTCCTTGGCCACTTCTGGAACGGTCTTGTACGCCTTCCACAGGTTTTCGCAGTAGGGCATGGAGCTGCCGCCAAGGCCCAGATCGGGCAGCATGATCATTTCAGTCAGCGGAAAAACGCCGGGCGTCGAATAGATGATGCCTTCGCTGATGTCGGCGATGCCGGTGACGGCGGCTTCATAAGCCTGGGGCACGGGCGCCATGGAGGCGGCGTAATAGGGCGTGATTTTAAGGGTTCCCCCGCTCTTTTCCTCCACCATCTTGATCCAGGGACGGATCAGGTTTTCGTTGCGCAGGTGGCCGGGAGGGGTAATGAGATTCAGGCTGAGTTCAACAACAGCGGCGGCCTGGGCGACGCCCGCAAGCAACAGCACCAAGGCAAATCCGGAAAGCCAGGTTCTGATAAGACGCTTCATAGGAACTCCTTTTAAAGTAGGATGAGTAAGGCTGGTCTCCTCCATCAAGAAAAAATCTATAAACCGGCGCGAACGCCGGCGGCGGTCAAATTTTTTTGCTCATACTCTGGTGCGCCCTTCCTGTCAATTCCGTTTAACTTAATAGGATACAACGTCATTTACGCGTAAAGCCCCTGCTCGAGGCAGTTTCCGCCGATATTTTCGGGAATTCCCCATAGCGGCGATTTCAGGAAAAATCGTTTCAAGGGTCTGGATTCATCAGGTTTTGGGTCGGCGCAAAAAAATTATACTAAATGTTATACAATTGACTATTACCATGAATGTTTTTTTATTAACAGCCTGA
>JAVBVM010000012.1:0-3805 GCA_031554295.1 Desulfovibrionaceae bacterium
ATCGGTGAGGTAGCCGGTGCCGTTGGGCAGGAGCATGGCGTCGGCGGTCTGGACGTGGGTGTGGGTGCCGAGCACGGCGCTGACGCGGCCGTCGAGGTGCCAGCCCAGGGCTTTTTTCTCGCTGGTGGCTTCGGCGTGAAAGTCCACAATGCGGACGGGGGTGGAGTCGGGAATGCGGGCGAGCAGGGCGTCGGCGGCATGGAAGGGGCAATCGATGGGATCCATGAAGGTGGCGCCGAGCAGGTTGATGACGGCGAAGCGGAAGCCCCGGATTTCATAAAGGCCGAGGCCGCCGCCCGGCGCGCCTTCGGGGTAGTTGGCCGGGCGGAGGACGCGCGGCTCGAATTCGAGCAGGGAATAGAGGCTTTTGTGGCGCCAGACGTGGTTGCCGGTAGTGATGACATCCACGCCCAGGCCGAGAATTTCCCGGGCGTTGTCGGCGCTCAGGCCAATGCCGCCGGAGGCGTTTTCGGCGTTGGCGACGACGAGATCGGGGGCCATTTCCCGGGCCAGGCGGGGCAGGCGCTCCCGCAGGGCGGTGCGGCCGGGGCGGCCCACAATGTCGCCCAAAAAAAGTATCCGCATGGGTATTCCTTTAGAACATAGTGGCGTTGAGATTGTCGCCAGCGGCGGGCAAAGCCCGCTTGCGACAAATCCGCGGCAATCATGCGCGAACAACTCCTCGCGGGCGTTTCAGGCATGAAATGCTTTCGCGGCCGAAGCGTCGGCCTGGCGAAAGAATGCCAGATTCAAGGAGCGAGGTCGAGCTTTTCCGGACGGGTTCGGAGCGGAGAGGGCGGGACGGCACTTGACAGGGGATCGCGCAGGACCTACCTATCCAAAGTAAGCATAAACCTTTTTACCGGAGCGTGTTATGGCGTATGATATCCGACTGCTGAAACTGGTAAGCAGCGAGACCGTGCTGGCGAAATACGATGAGAAAACAGATTCGTTCAAAGATATCGCCGTACTACAGACAATCCCCACGCAGCAGGGCGTGCAGATGGCGATTCTGCCGTTCGGCTATCCCTTTGAGCAGGAATTCGGCGGCGAAATAAGCCGCGCGCATGTGCTGTATGAATATAAGAATTTCCCTGAGGAACTGAAGACCAAGTACGTTGAGGCCACTTCGAACATCACGCTGGCCACCGGCGGCCTGGGCGGCCTGAACTTGGCCAAGCCCGGCCCGGGGGGGAAAATCAGCGGGTTGGATTTGTTGAGGAAGTAATTCCCCTCCCCGGCGCGCCGAGTGGTTTTTTGGGGGCGCCGGGGTGAAAATGGCAATTGTCACGCCGGGTTGGCTGTGTGTGGACAATTGCCGGCAATGATCGTATATGCGCAATGTTTCTTTCCGTGGATCGAGACAGTGAAAATTTCTGGCGTGGCCCGGGCGCGGGGATTCTCCGCGTATCCGGCGCGTTGTACTTGTAACAAAGTTTGAGGAAACCCCAATGGCCCAGAAAAAACATGAACGCAAAAAGGAACTTGATCGGAAACGCCACCGCCGCGAAGTGCGGCTGAAGGAACGCGTGCGCGCGGCCAAAGCGGCGGCTCGTTCCAAGGCTTAAGGCCCGCCGTTGGGTGGGAAGGATTTTTGTATGCCTATTTATGAATATCGTTGCGCCGACTGCCACCAGGTGTTCGAGGAGTGGCTGAAAACCTTTGACGACAAGCGGAAGATCTGTCCGGTCTGCGGCGGGTCGGCCGAGCGGGTGATGTCAAACACTTCGTTCGTGCTCAAGGGCGGCGGCTGGTATGTGACGGAATACGGCAATCGCAAGCCGGAAAACGGCGACGGGCAGGAGAAGAAAGCTCCGGCCGCCGCCGATTCCGCTTCCGCGCCCGAGTCCAAGGCCGCTCCGGCGGCGGGGCCCGCGACGGACGCCAAAACGGCGCTCCCGGCGGCTTCCGCTCCGTCCGCTCCATCCGCTTCGGCGGCGTCCGCGTAATAACCCGTTAAGGGACCGCATGATCGATCGCTATACCCGGCCCGCCATGGGCCAGATCTGGACTTTGGAAAATCGATACCAGGCGTGGCTGGCCGTGGAACTGGCGGTGGTCGATGCCTGGCTGGAGCTCGGGGTGGCCGATGCGGCCTCCGTGGCGGAAATTCGGGAAAAAGCCCGGGTGGACGCCGCCCTGGTCGAGCGCATCCAGGTGATCGAGGAAACCACCCGCCACGACGTAATCGCCTTTCTCACCGCCCTGGAAGAACGGGTGGGGCCGGCCAGCCGGTTCATCCACCTGGGCTGCACCTCGTCCGACATTGTGGATACGGCCGGCGCCCTGCTGCTGGCGCGGGCCGGCGAGCTGATTCTGGCCGGCTTTGACCGGCTGCTGGAAGTGTTGAAAACCGCCGCTTTCGCGTACAAGGGCCGCATGGTCATGGGCCGCACGCACGGCGTGCATGCCGAGCCGACCAGCTTCGGCCTGAAAATGACGGGATTTTACGCGGAATTTGAGCGCCACCGGGCCCGCTTCGCGGACGCCCTGCAAGGCGTGGCCGTGGGCAAGATTTCCGGGGCCGTGGGCACCTATGCCCTGGTCGATCCGGAAGTGGAGCGCCTCGCTTGCGCCCGGCTGGGGCTGGCGGTCGATCCCGTTTCCACCCAGATCATCCAGCGTGACCGGCACGCCCACTACTTCACCGCCCTGGCCCTGGCGGCCGGCGGGGTGGAGCGCCTGTGCGTGGAATTGCGCCATTTGCAGCGCACGGAAGTGCTGGAGGTGGAGGAAGGCTTCGCGGCCGGGCAGAAGGGTTCGTCCGCCATGCCGCACAAAAAGAACCAGATCACGTCCGAGAACCTGGCCGGCCTGTCGCGCCTGGTGCGCGCCAACGCCCTGGCCGCCATGGAAAACATGGCCCTGTGGCACGAGCGCGACATCAGCCATTCCTCGGTGGAGCGGGTGATCATGCCCGATTCCACCATCCTGATGGACTACTCCCTGCACCGTCTGGCCAACTTGGTGCAAAACCTGCGCGTCATTCCGGAAAACATGGAGCGCAACCTCCATGCCTCATACGACCTGTTCTATTCGCAGCGGGTGCTGACCGCCCTGATCGACGCCGGCCTGCCGCGCCAGGAAGCTTACGCCCTGGTGCAGCGCTGCGCCATGAAAAGCTGGGAGAGCAAGGCATCCTTCCCGGATTTGGTCCGGGCCGAACCGGCGGTGTTTGAACGTCTTGGCCCGAAGGTACTTGAAACTCTTTTTGATCCAACGTATTATCTACAATATGAAAACATGATTTTTGATCGTGTTTTCAAAAAATCTGAATAATTTTACTTATATGGAAACAACGATGTCTGAATTGCGGAATCGCCTGGCCTCTCTTCTGGTGCGGAAATCCTACCGCGAAGGCCAGTTCACCCTCACCTCCGGCCGGAAAAGCGACTATTACTTCGACTGCAAGCAGACCGCCCTGCATGCGGAAGGGTCCTGGCTGATCGGTTCGCTGTTCAACGAACTGCTGGCCGACGTGCCGGTGGTCGGCGTGGGCGGGCTGACCCTGGGGGCCGACCCGCTGGTTTCCGCCACGACGGTCATTTCCCATGAGCGGGGCCGGCCGCTGGCCGGCTTCATCGTGCGCAAGGAACCCAAGGGGCACGGGACCGACCAGTATGTCGAGGGCATGGCCAATTTTTCCCCCTCGGATTCCGTGGCCGTTCTCGAAGATGTTGTCACAACCGGCGGTTCTCTGTTAAAGGCCTGTAAACGGGTGGAAGCGGCCGGCCTGCGCATTGCCGCGGTCTGCTGCGTGCTGGACCGCGAGGAAGGCGGCCGGCAGGCCCTGCTGGACGCCGGG
>JAVBVM010000120.1:0-17250 GCA_031554295.1 Desulfovibrionaceae bacterium
TATGCTTCCGGCTGGTAATAGTCGTAATAGCTGACGAAATATTCCACCGCGTTTTTCGGGAACAACTGGCGGAACTCGTTGTACAGCTGCCCGGCCAGGGTCTTGTTCGGGGCCAGCACCAGGCTCGGCCGGCCGGTGCGGGCGATGAGGTTCGCCATGGTGTATGTTTTGCCCGATCCGGTCACGCCCAGCAGCACCTGGTCGCGCACGCCCGCCTCAATCGAGTCGGAAAGCATGCCGATGGCCTCGGGCTGGTCGCCCCGGGGGGTATAGTCGCTGACAAGTTCAAACGTGCTCATTTCTTAAGTATAGTGCACTTGCCGCATACAGGGGAGGGGAAGGGCGAAACGCGTTCCGCCGGGACCGGAGCCATGTCGGCTGAACCTGTTGCCAGCCGCTTTGGCAGCGGGTATAGCTGACGGCAGAAACACCACATTCGGGCAAAAAGAAAGAGGGATATATGACTCTTGCGGAGCAAATCACCAACATGGGCCGCGCGGCCCGCGCGGCCTCGCGCATTTTGGGCGTGGCTCTGCCGGAAACGCGCAACCGCGCCCTGCTCGTCCTGGCGGACCTGATCGAGGCGCGCTCGGCCGCCATACTGGATGCCAACAACAAGGACATGGAGGCGGCGCGGGCCGCCGCCATGGACGGGCCGCGCCTGGCCCGCCTGCGCATCACCCCGGCGATTATCGCGGAAATGTCCACCGCCTGCCGCGACGTCGCGGCCCAACTGGACCCGGTGGGCGCGATGGAGAGCCAGTGGCGGCGGCCGAACGGCCTGCTGGTCGGCAAAATGCGCGTGCCTCTGGGTGTGGTGGCCATGATCTTCGAGTCGCGCCCCAACGTAACCATTGAGGCATCCATCATGTGCCTGAAGTCGGGCAACGCGGTCATTCTGCGCGGCGGTTCCGAGGCCCTGCACTCCAATCTCCGCCTGGCCGGCCTGATCCACGAGGCCCTGGCCGAGGCAAGCCTTCCCGCCGACTGCGTGCAGGTGGTGCCGGTGCCGGATCGCGAAGCCGTGCGCCTGCTCTGCGCGCTGGATCAATATGTCGACGTGATGATTCCGCGCGGCGGCGAACCGCTGATCCGGGCGGTGACGGAAGCCGCCACCATGCCCGTGCTCAAGCATTACAAAGGCGTGTGCCACGCTTTCATCGACAGCGATGCCGATCTGGACGCGGCGGTCGAAATTGTCTTTAACAGCAAGGTCCAGCGCCCCTCGGCCTGCAACTCCCTGGAATGCCTGCTGGTGCACAAGGAAGTCGCCCAGAATTTTCTGCCCAAGATCGGGGCGCGCCTGGGCGCGGCCGGGGTGGAATTCCGCGCCTGCGCCCAAAGCCTGCCGCTGCTTGGCTCGACGGCAAAGCCCCTGGCGGACGGCGATTTCGGCACGGAGTTTCTCGACCTGATCCTGGCGGTCAAGGTGCTGGATAGCACGGAGAACGCCCTGGATGAAGCTCTGGCGCATATCGCGAAATACGGCTCGAACCATACCGAGATCATCTGCACCAACAACCACGCCCACGCCATGCGTTTCACCCAGGCGGCGGACGCCAGCATGGTGGCGGTAAACGCCTCCACCCGCTTCAATGACGGCGGCCAGCTCGGCCTGGGCGCGGAAATCGGCATCAGCACGTCCAAACTGCACGCTTACGGCCCCATGGGCGTGAAAGAACTGACCACGACCAAATTCGTGGTCTTTGGGGAAGGTCAGGCGCGGAAATAGGGCTGGAATGGCGCAAGGCGCGCATTTACAAGATATCGAACAGCTTTATAAAAAGGTTCCCCATGCTGTCCATCAAATCAGAACCACTTTCAAATACCCGTTCGCTTATCGGCAAATGTATCGGCTTCACAAAGCTACTGAGGAACATACTGCTGAAACGCGGCACTTCCATGCACATATACAGCGACAGCTACTCCCCGGTTCCGCGCGATTGGTCCGCCATGCCGGGCGGCAATGTGTATGAATCAATAATTTCACGCAACCGGGACGCGTATTTTCAACACCTCAAGCATTGCTCCAAATTCATGAGCAATTTAAAATCCATACCAATTGAACAGCCGGCGGACAATACTGAGCCCTTCTGGGGCAACCCATACTTCTCGCCTTTTGATTCTCTGATCCTTTACAGTCTTATCGCGCAAAAAAATCCCGCCATTTATATGGAAATAGGCTCTGGAAATTCAACGAAATACGTCCGCCGGGCGATTAAAGATCACCAACTTGACACAAAAATTATTTCAATAGACCCCTATCCAAGGGCGGAAATAGACTCCATATGTGACGAAAATATACGGATGCGCGCTGAAGCCGTGCCTATAGAAAAATTTTTAACCCTGAAATGTGGCGACATTCTCTTTATCGACAATAGCCATCGCAGTTTTCAAAATTCGGATGTGACAGTTTTCTTCACTGAGATACTGCCGAACTTGAAGGCCGGCGTCATTTACGGCATACACGACATTTTTCTCCCGTGCGACTATCCCGAAACATGGACCATGCGCTTCTATAACGAACAATATTTGCTTATGTCCTATTTGTTGGGCGGAGCCGGCGGCGACGAAATACTGTTTCCTGTAGCCTACATGTCCCACAACGACGCTGTTGCCAACGCTTTGCTGGGGGAACCCGCCGGTATCGCGCCATGGGGAGCCCAACCGCTTCACGGTGGCGCATTTTGGATGGTCAAGGCATAGACGGAGAAGGGCATGCCGCTTCAGGGGAACACAAGCATCACACGAGCCCAGCGCATCGGTCTGCTGGGCGGCACGTTCAATCCGGCGCACATCGGGCACCTGCGCTTCGCTCTGGAGCTGGCGGAACTGGTGCGCAGCGACCGCTTCCTGCTCATGCCCTCGGCTTCCCCGCCGCACAAAAGCACGGGCAACCTGCTGCCGTTTGAGCTGCGCTGCCGGCTGCTTGAAGCCGCGATCGCCGACCTTGCGCCGCTCGCGCTCTGTCGCCTGGAAGGCGAGCGCAACGGTCCCTCCTATACCTGGGACACGCTGGGTCTGCTCAAAGAGCGCCACCCCGGCGCGGAAATCTTTTTCGGCCTGGGTTGCGAGGACTTTCCCCAGCTCCCCTCCTGGAAAAACGGCCCCCGCCTGCCGCTCAGGGCGCATTTGTGCATTGTGCCGCGCGGCGCGGGGGATGAAGAGCTGTTCCTTTCCACTGCGCGTGATATTTGGCCCAACGCCCTGCCCTGCCCGCCGCTGGACGGCGCCCGCCACACCTTTTTGATTGCGGAAGGGAATGACGCGCGAGGCCGCGTAAGCTATTTCGACATTCCGCTGCTGCCGGTCAGCGCCACGCGCCTGCGCGAGCGCTGGCTAGCCGGCAAGGACGTGCGCCTGCTTCTGCCCGAGGCCGAGCTTGCCCTGTTGGAGGCGGAACGGCCCCCCATCGCGGCGGTGTGGGGAGGCCGGGCCCCGGAGGCCGCATGTATTTCCCGCTAGCGAACATTGAGGCCACGCCATGGGTGCCGCCGCTGGCCGCCTTCGTCATTTCCTTCTTCACGTCCATGGGCGGCGTTTCCGGAGCCTTTCTGCTGCTGCCCTTCCAGATGTCGGTGCTCGGCGCTTCGCCCCCCTCCTTGAGCGCCACCAATCAATTTTACAATGTCGTGGCCATTCCTCTGGGCGTGCTGCGTTATATCCAGGAACGGCGCATGGTCTGGCCGCTGGCCTGGGCGATTGTCGGCGGCACCCTGCCCGGCGTGTTGATCGGCGCCTTGGTCCGGGTGACGCTTCTGCCGGACAAACGCGGTTTCCTGCCCTTCGCGGCGGCGGTGCTGGCCTTCATCGGCCTGCGGGTGGCGCTGGACATCGCGCGCCGGAATAAGACGCCGCTTTGCGGAACAGAGGAGCCGGCGGCGGCGGAAGGCGAACAGGCCCCCGCAAAAAACAAACCGGCCCGGATTGCCAGCCCCCTGCCCGGCGTCACCGTTCTGCGCTCGGGCCGGGGCAGAATCGCCTATACTTTCCACGGCGAACGTTTTGAGGTCTCCGGGCCGAAGCTGCTTGCCCTGTCGGGGATTGTCGGCGTGGTGGGAGGAATTTACGGCATCGGCGGCGGCTCGATCATCGCGCCCGTGCTTACGTCCTGGATGGCCCTGCCGGTCCACAGCGTGGCGGGCGCGGCGCTGTTGGGCACGCTGGCCGCCTCGGTGGCGGGCGTTTTATTCTACCTGGGGCTGGCGCCGTTTTTTCCGCATCTTTCCATCGCGCCGGACTGGACGCTCGGGCTTTTGTTCGGCATCGGCGGCATGGCCGGCATGTACCTGGGAGCGCGCTGCCAGAAGTTCGTGCCGGCCATAGCCATCAAATGCCTGCTGGCGGCCGTGCTGCTGTTCACCGCCGGGAAATATCTGCTGGAGTTTCTCGGCTGATTACAGCCAGATCGATCCACTCCGCGCCGCTTTCCACAGCGCCCGCGCATTGTCCTCGAACAACGTGAGGCTATAGGCGTCCGCCGTGCGCTGCCCGGCTTCAAACAATTCAACCGCCGCAGGCCCGCCCTTCCGCACCAGGGCCAACGCATGCTCCAGGCAGACCACGGCCCGGGGAATATCCCCATCCGCCGCGTAAAAGCCATTGGCCGGCAAATCGAAATCATTTTCGTGCGGCCACCAGGGCGTAAAGGCCCCCTCATGCGGCGCCTGACGCATGTAGTCAAAATCGCCCATGCCGGAAAAACCCACGGGAACGGCGCCACAGCCCATGGCCTCCATCGGCGGCAGGGCCAGCCCCTCGGGAAAACCCGTGGCCAGGAATATCGGGCAGCTTTGGAAAGCCTCCGCCACTTGCGCCTGCGTCATATTATGGATTTCCACCCACTCCAGGCGCAGGCCGGGAAATGCCTCCGGCAGCCGGGCCTCAAGCAGCGCCCGGATTTGCACCGCCAGCGACTTGTTTTTCCTGGGCATCCAGGCGACACGTACCGGATCGCCGGCGGCAAAGCCCCGTTCGGCGCGCTCGCGGCGGCCGGGAGCCGGACGAAACAAGGCCCGATCAATCCCGCCGCGCAGTATGCTCGACGGTTTCCCCGTGGCCCATTCCGTAAACCAGGCCACCGGCCGCGAAACCGACAGAAAATGTACGGGAAGCTGCTGCCAACGCACCCCCTCCGGCAAAGCCGAAAGCAGATACGCCCAGTTCTGCACATAGACGACGCAACGCGCCTTGGCCTTGAAGCCCGGCGCCAGCGCGTTGCTGAAGCCTTCGGGCACCAGCCAGATATCCCTGCTTGCGGGCCAGGCATCCTTACTTTCGGGATTGACTCGATCCAACGGCAGGCAGGGCACGCTTCCCGGCTCAAAGCCGGACGGCGCCGCCCCGGAGGTCACAAAGCGGGCGGAAAAACCCGAAGCTTCCAGACAATTCGCCAGCCGCGCCAGCACGGCCAGGCCCCCGGTCATGCGCGGGAGCGCGGGAATGAAAAGATAGGTGATCACAAGCGCTCCTTCCGCGTAGCCCTGCCCGAACCCCCAGGCCCCAAACAATCGTGGCGCAAAGCATCCTCGCGAGACGCGCCGCTGAACGGCCCGGCCGTCGCTTCCGCCGGCGTCTTTTTCCCGGCTGACGGCACAAGCAGGCCCGTGAACGTCGCCGCGGGCGCAAAGTCCAGGCGGCCGACCATAAAGGCCCCGAACGGCAAAACGCTTATCCGCTCATTATACAGCCGGCTCAGGCGCTCGTCCCGCCAGGTATGCCCCGGCCCGAACAGCGTGCTCGCCGAAGTGGATCTGCCGTGGAAGCCCGCCTCCCGCAGTTTATGCAGCAGCCCGCCCCAATGCTGGGGTATATGCTCCAGCCGCCGCGCCCGGCTTGGGGAAAACAGGCGCGCGCAGCGCACGGCCAACCCATGCAGCGACCAGGCGTTCACAAATGCCAGAAGCACCCCGCGCCGCGCCAGCCGACATGCCTCCATGGCCCGATCAATAAAGGGCTCGGCATACGGCGTGGCGCCGGGCAAATCCATCACCGCCGCATAATCGAAAAAATCATCCTCAAAGGGCAGACAACCCAGATTGCCGAGCCGCAAATCCGCCCGCGGACCAAGACGCTCCGCCGCAAGCGCATACAATTCCGCATCCGGCTCCACGCCCGTCACATCAAAGCCGGCGCCCCACAACAACTCCAGCGCGCACCCCGCGCCGCAGCCAATCAACACCAAATTGCGTCCGCGCCTCGGCCATGAGGATATTCGAGCATGCAACAGCGCCTGGGCCTGCGCCAGGGCATACTGCCCGCAGTCATTGCCCTTCGCGGGCGGAAAGCTCCGCAAGTTCCATGTTCCCATGCCGCAATCATAGCAAAAGACTCGAGAAAAGCACAATCGCAGGCGGGTGGAAGAAAAGGCGGGGTCCTCGCGGCCAAAGGGACGAGGCCGTCCCCGCGTCCTCCATCAGTGCGGCTCACAGACTCGCCTACGGCTGAGGGTCTTTGGAAACCCTTCTATTTTTATAACCGGCCCGCGCGCTTTACGGTAAGTTTACGTTTTGGAGGGCGTGTTTCCTCCCGAAGGACGGCGGCGGTATTAAGCCAGGGATGCCGCGCGGCGCAAAGCGAGCGCGTGGCGCATATAAAAACTTCCGGCCGCGCGTTTATTGCGCGGCCGGAAATGGTATTTGAGCGAACCCGCCTATTCGCGAAATAAACGTGCGGCCGGTTATGCGGGGTTCCAAGGGGCCACAGCCCCTTGGCGCCGGAAGCATGTCTTTAATTCGTGCGCGAGCCTACGTATTCCACAGCCTGGGTCAGCAGATCGATTTCGGGGCCGGGCGGGAGAAAGCGCAGGCAGGCGGCGGCCTGGTCGAGATAGGAGCGGGCCAGGGCGTAAGTTTTGCGGTCGCAGCCGGCGGCGCGGATGGCGGCGGAAATTTCGGCGGTTTCGGCCTCGGTAAAGGCGCCGGCGACGAAGCGGTCAAGGATGGATTTTTTTTCGCGTTCCGGAAGGGTCTCAAGGTAATAGAGGATGGGCGGGGTAAGTTTGCCTTCTTTGAGATCGCCGCCCACGGGCTTGCCTGTGTTTTCGGAGGAGGGGGCAAAATCGAGGGCGTCATCCACAATCTGAAAGCCCATGCCCAGGTTGAGGCCGAATTCGGCGGCTTTGGCGATATGCTCTTCGGATGCGCCGGCGACCACGGCGCCGACTTCGCAGGCCGAGCGGATCAGCCAGGCCGACTTGCCCCGGATGATTTCCAGGTAGGTCTCGTGCGAATGATTGACGGAGCGTTGGAGGGCGATCTCCTGGATTTCACCGACGGCGGTTTGCAGCAGCGCTTCGGAGAGAATGGCCGTGCAACGGGTATTGCCGTATTCCGCGACCAGGCGGTTGGCAAGGGCGCACATGGCGTCGCCGGCCAGCACAGCGACGTTGGCGCCGTACAGGAGATGCGCGGCGGGCTTGCCGCGCCGCAGGGCCGAGTCGTCCAGAATATCGTCGTGCAGCAGGGTGCCGCCGTGCAGAAGTTCGACGGAAATGGCCAGGGGGTAGAGCGTTGAGGTGTCCGCTCCAAAGGCTTTGGCGAAGATCAGGGTGAGCATCGGCCGCAGGCGTTTTCCGCCGGCTTCGATCACGTGTCGGGTCACCGGCTTGACCAGCGGGTGCAGCGTATCCAGCGCGGCGTCAATGGCCGCGTTGATGCGGGGAAATTCCTGGGTCACGTACTGGGGAAAGTTCATGGTTCGCGTTTCACGTCACGGCTTGCACGGGAGGTTTCCCGCGTTGTTCAAGGAGCTTTGTCCGCCACATGCAGTTGCACAATACCCGAGGTCAGCGGCAGATGGAATACCCGGGCAAAACCGGCCGCCCGCATTTCCTCAGCCAGGGAGGCGGCATCGGGAAAGGCGGTAATGGTGTCGGCCAGATACCGGTAGGCATTGTCGCCCGATACCAGGCGGCCGACCAAAGGAAGAACCCGCCGCAGATAAAACGAGTATATCCCCTGCCAGAGGCGCGAGTTCCCGCCGCCGAATTCCAAAACGCAGACCCGGCCGCCCGGCGCGAGCACCCGCAGCATTTCCGCCCAGACGGCTTCGCGCGGGGTGATGTTGCGAATGCCGAAGGCGATGGTCACGCAGTCAACGCTCGCATCCGGCAAGGGTAGCGCCCGGCCGTCCGCCACCGCCGGAAAAATGTCCGTGGCCTTTTTTTTCCGGCACTTGGCCACGCCGTATTGCAGCATGGGCAGGCAGAAATCGAGGGCCAGAACACGTAGCGCGGGATGCTGGCGCCGAATTTCCAGCGACACGTCAAGCGTGCCAGCCGCAAGATCCAGAACGCGACCGGTCGACCCCGGCTTGACGTGGCGCGCCAGGCGGTAACGCCACCAGCGGTCGATGCCCAGGCTCAGGGTGTGATTGAGCAGATCATAACGCCGGGCAATACGGCCGAACATTTGGGCGATGTTCTCGCCCTGATCGGTCTGAACCGAATCGGAGCATGCGGGCGCAGGTTCCATTTCCGCGCTCATGCCAGCACCGAGCCGCCGTTTTTACGGCTTTTTTTGCCAGATTCCGGGGCGGCCTCGCCGCCGGCTTCCGGGCGCAGGCTTTCCGGATCGCCGTCCGTGGCAATGGCTTCAAGCACCACCCGATAGACCTGGGGAAAAACCTCTTTGACGTTCGCGGGGGAAACGCGCTGCGTCTCGATGAACTTGACCACTATTTCCTTGGTGATCTGTAGGGCTTCTTTACGCAGCTTGTCCATCGGAACCTTTTAAACCTTCAAATGCTTCAATCGCTGGCGCGGGCTCTCCGCAGGCTGGAAAGCCCGCGCTGAAAAAAGCCGCCCCTTGGGAAAGGCCGGGCCACAATGGCTCGGTCCGGGCGGAAAAAGCGACGGAACCGGCAAGCCCCGCCGCTTTTTGTTGGCAATACATCCGGGCGGATGCCTCCGTCCGCTATTCCTGGCTGTCGAGCAGGCCCGCAATCTCTTCGCGGATCACCTTCGCGGCGGCGGCCGCCGCTTCCTTTTCCAGATCCGGCCGCACGGCGGCGCGGACTTCCTCAGCCAGGGCGGCGACCAGCGCGGCGCCAAAAGGACTCTGAACAAACGCGGCCACATCCGGCTCGCCTGTTTCCGGAATGCCAAAGGCCGCAAGGCGCGCCTCCAGAAGCTCAATACGTTCCGCCAAAACGATCGAAGCGGAATCCTGCGGCGCGGCGGCGGAAGCTGGCTCAGGCGCGACAACCGCCTCAGGAGCAAGTTCCGGAGCGACGGCCGCAATGGGCTCACTCGCAATTTCCGATGCGGACGGCGCGGCCGCCTGCGCCGGCGCAGCCAGGGCGGCGGACGGCTCCAGGAGCGCCTGGATCTCTTCCGTTGAAACGCTCAGCTCAGGCGCGGGTTCAGGCTCGGCAACGGCCGTCGCGGCAGGATCCGCCACTGGCTCAGGCTTTGCTTCAGACTCGGCCAGAGCCGCTTCAAAGGGATCAAGCGCGGTCGCGGGTTCAGGCGTGACCTCGGGCTCAAGCCCGGCCTCAGGTTCAGACGCGGCCTCAGGTTTTGCCTCGGCTGAGGCAAGCGCCGCCTCAAAGGGATCGGCCTGAGCCGCCGCCGAGGCAAGCGCCGCTTCAAAGGAATCGGCGGGAGCGGGAGCGGCTGGCGCGGCAGCAAGCGCCGCCTCAAAAGGATCAGCAGGCGGCTCGTCCTCTTTGATCAGTTTCTTTTTGACAAGCTCTTTCACTGGAGCCGCGGCTTCCAGCGCCGCTTCAAAAGGATCGATGGGGTCCGCCGGCGATGCTCCCGCCGCGAGTTCAGGCGTTGGCTCGGCCGCGGCAAGGGCCGCCTCAAAAGGATCGACGTCGACCGGCGGCTTTGCGGCAACCGCCGGCTCAGGCTTCACCGCGGCCGAAGCAAGGGCCGCTTCAAAGGGATCGGCGGGAGCGGGAGCCGCCGGCTTGGCGGCCTTGGGCGCGGTTCCGGTGGCGGCCGCGAGCGCCGCGTCAAATGGATCAAGCGTATCCTCAACGGCCGGGGCGGCGGAAACAGCCGAGGCCGCCGGGGCGGGTTTGGTTTCCGGCCCTTTGCCCTTAGCGGACGGCAGCATTGAGTCGAGCAAAGCATCCAAATCGTCCGCGACGCCTTTTCCCTCCGCCTTTTCCGACTTGCCGGGCTTGGACGGCATTTCCAGGCTGTTCAGCAGGCTTTCCAGGTCATTTTCCGGAGTTTCTCCGGCATCCGCCTTTTTCGGCTCGCTCGCGGGGGCGGCCCCGGCGGGGGCCGACAAGCCATCCAGCAGCGCATCAATATTTATGTCGGGCATAGGATCTTTCGACATGGGTTCCGCCACGGCTGAAGGTTTGGGCTCCGCTTCCGGCACGGAAGCGGCCGCCTTCGGTTCGGATTCCGGCGCGCCGGCCGGCGCGGACAATTCGGGGGAGGTTTCTGAAAATTCAGGCGCGCTTTGGGCAGCCGGAGAAACCGGCGCGGCCTGCGCCAAGAGAGAATCCAGATCGTCAAAATTCGAGGCGCTCCCGGAAAGGGGCTTGGCCTCCAGGTCCGGCGGCAGGTCGGGCATGTCCTGGAACTCCAGCGGATCGACCCCGCCGGGACTCTGCGCCTGCAAAGAGCGCTCAAGTTCCTCGATATCTGCGAGATCGATCTTGCCGTCCAGCAGATTCTCAATGCCTTTGTCAACGCCCGAAGCGTCACGATTGCGCGAGTCCCCGCCGCTTTGGGCAGGAACAACGCCTTTTGTGATAATGTCGGTCAGTTCGATCAGCCCTTCGTCGGCCGTGGACTGACGATCAGCGGGAGATGACATGCGCACCCTTCATGCTGTGTAGTCTTTTACGCGCAAAGCGCCCGCAAAAAGATGCGCGGCGCATATCTTGTACTGTTCTTAGCATTGAAACACAATCAATTGCAAGTATGGCAAAATCATGAAATTCTTACTTCCCAAAAGCTCACTCCTGCTTTCCCGCATTCAGGCTTTTCCTGAAAACAAAATGCTGTAATACCCAATGGCTGCATGCAAAAAAGGCTATCCCCGCCCTTGACGGAACGCCGGTTACAAAAAAAGAAGCCGCCCCAAAGAGGACGGCTTCCAACAAGTCAGAATAAGCGCGATCTAGGAATCCGCACCCGCGCCCTTGTGGCAAACGGAGTTCTTGCAGGCGGTGAGTTCCTTTTTCTTCGCCGGATCATTACCCGCCACCTTGGCATGGCAGCTGACGCAGCCTTCATGCGCCAGATTTTTGCCATGCATGACGTTGTAGTAGCTCTTTTCCGTCTTATCCTTGCGGTCAAACACGTCATGGCAGCCGGCGGTCGAACAGGGCTGAAAATCAGCTTTACCATTCACTTCGTGATGGCAAGCAACGCATTCGCTTTTGGAGTGGGTGGAATGGTTAAAGACAACAGGCTGTTTGGTGTGTTGCATAGTAAGCCCGTCCGGCGGAACCGCCGGCTGGGCCGCGAACGCAAGCATTGCAAAGCCCAGAGTCAGTACCGCCACTGTACAGATTATGAAAATGCGCATGTCGGAACCCTCCTTAGGACCTGAACAAGGGGAATAAGATTCTTGTCACCCTTTATTCTGGTCCCGCGCAACTGTCAAGCGGCTTTCGCGCCCAGAGAATCCTGTCAGGGCGAATACCTAGCGCCGCATAACTTGAGATCAGGTTATTTTTTTGGCCGAAGAACATCCCCTGGAGATGCCCGGGCAATTCCAGACTCTCCCCTTCCGGCAAACAGTCGTTTCCGGAGCCCGCAAGCCAATCCTGGACATGGAGAAGCAGCGCCCTGGCCATGACCGCCTGCCCCAGCGCCGGATGAACGGGCCCGGCCAGCACGGCCTGCCCGAATTCCGGCTCAGGCGCAAGGCCAATGCGTATTACCGGCGCCTCAGCCCGCCAGGCGGCCACCAGCCCTTGCGCCAGCGTGTCCACCGTGGTTTCCAGAGCCCAGGGCGCGAACTTCCCGCTCTTCCACCAACCGGCAAGCGGAGTTCCCTGGATGACCAGGCAGGGGTAAAAACGCAGGCAGGCGGGCGACAGTTGCAGCGCCCTCTCCACGTCCGTCAGAAAACGTTCCGGCCCGACTCCGGGCATGCCGGGCAAAAGCTGAATGCCCGGTTCAAGCCCGGCGGCCCGGACAAGCGCGACCGCTCGCTCTATATCCGCGGCGACGTACGGGCGGCCGCACAGGGCCAAAGCCGCGTCATCAAAGCTTTGCGCGCCCAGCTCGACAACCGCGAACCCCGCTCTTTTCAGGGCCAGGAGCCGCCCGCTGTCCACCGCATCCGGCCGCGTCGAGCAGCGGGCCGTTTGAATTACTCCGCGTTCGCGCCAGTATTGGACGAACTTGAGGCAGGCGGAAAAATCCTCTTCGGCAAGCGCGGTGAACGTACCGCCGTAAAAGGCCAGCTCGCGGGCCGGCCCGCCCTGTCGTTCAAGATCCGCCAGACGCTCCGCCGCCTTCTCAAGGTGCCGGGAAACCGGCGCCCGGTCCTGCCCGGTCTGCGCCTCCTGCCCGCAAAAAACGCAGCGCGCCTTACAACCGGCGAAGGGCAGAAAAATCGGCTCAATCAGCGGCCGCTGCGGCCTTTCAAGGGCGGAGGGGAGAGGAACGCGACGCATGCCCCCAGTGTGTCGCGCCAAAAGGATTTTGACAAGGAATTTTGACAAGCGACCCGGCCTTGCGTACACTGATTTTTTTTCCGTTTTCTGAATCGCCTTTTACTCTATCCTTTGAAGGAGACAATATGAAACGCCTCTTCAGCGTCTTTGTGGCGATACTTATGCTTGTTTCGGGGCTCGCCGCGCCTTCGTTCGCGGCGACGATCAAAATCGGCCTGATGTGCCCGCTCACCGGCGACTGGGCCAGTGAAGGCCAGGACATGCGCAATGTGGTCTCCCTGATGGTCGACACCATTAACGCCGACGGCGGCATCAACGGCAACAAGATCGAACTGGTTGTGGCCGACGACGAAGGCAAGCCCGGCGGCGCCGCGCTGGCCGCCCGCAAACTGGTCACCTCCGGCGTGGTGGCGGTGATCGGCACCTACGGCTCGGCCGTGACCGAAGCCAGCCAGCGCGTTTATGACGAAGCCGGCATCGTGCAGATCGGCACCGGCTCCACCAGCGTGCGCCTGACCGAAAAGGGCTTGCCGCGCTTTTTCCGCACCTCGCCGCGCGATGACGACCAGGGCCGCGTGGCCGCTGAGTTGCTGATCAAGAACAACTACCGGCGCATCGCCCTTCTGCACGACAATTCCTCCTACGCCAAGGGCCTGGCCGACGAAACGCGCGCCTTCTTAAAGGAAAGCGGCCGCGACGTTATTTTCTTCGAATCCCTTACTCCGGGCGACCGCGACTACAGCACCATTCTCACCAAGCTGAAGGCCGCCAACCCTGACGGCATCTTCTTCACCGGCTACTATCAGGAAGCCGGCCTGCTTCTGCGCCAGAAAAAGAGCATGGGCTTCGACGCGCCCATGATGGGCGGCGACGCCACCAATAACCAGGACCTGGTGAAGATCGCCGGCAAGGCCGCCGCCACCGGCTATTCCTTCATCAGCCCGCCGGTGCCGCAAGACCTGGACAGCCCCTCTGCCAAAGCCTTCCTGGCCGCCTACCTTGACAAAAACGGCGCGTATCCGAGCTCCATCTGGGCCGTGTTGGCCGGCGACGCCCTCCAGGTGATCGTGGAAGCCATCAAGCAGACCGGCAAGGCCGATTCGGCCTCCATCGCCGATTATCTGCACAACGGCCTGAAGGACTTCACCGGGCTGACCGGGCCGATCATGTTTGACAAGAAGGGCGACCGGGTGGGCGACATCTATCGGGTCTACGTTGTGGACGAAAACGGCAACTTCACCCTGAAAAAATAGGGCGCGACAAACATATGCGCTGGCGGCCGGGGGGAGCCACTCCTCCCGGCCGCCTCGCCGCAAGCGCCACCCAAGCAATGGAAAATTTCATTCAGCAGTTCATCAACGGCCTGGCCGTGGGCGGCATCTACGCCCTGATCGCTCTCGGCTACACCATGGTATACGGCGTGCTGAAGCTGATCAATTTCGCGCACGGCGATCTGTTCACCATCGGCGCGTATCTGGGTCTGACCCTGCTGACCTCCGCCGGCCTGTCCAGCCGCATCCCGGGCGCGCTGGGCGTTGTCGTGGTGATTCTGATGGTCATGGGCCTGGTGGCCGTGCTCGGCTTTGCGCTGGAGCGCGCCGCCTATCGGCCGCTACGCGGCTCCAGCCGCCTGTCGGCCGTGGTTTCCGCCCTGGGCGCTTCCATTTTTCTGCAAAACGCGGTCATGCTGGTCTACGGCGCGCGCGACAAAGTTTATCCCGAGAATACCGGCCTGGGCTTCACCCTGCTGGGCGTGGCCATTTCGCCCCGTCTGGTGACCATTGTGGTCAGCGTGCTGCTGATGCTGATTCTTTACTGGTTCATCCACCGCACGCGCACGGGCACGGCCATCCGGGCCACGGCCATTGACCAGGGCGCGGCCCGCCTGATGGGCATTGACGTGAACCGGATGATCTCGCTGGTCTTCATGATCGGCCCGGCTCTGGGCGGCGTGGCCGGCGTGATGATGGGCATGGCCTATGGAAAGATCGACTACGGCATGGGCACGCTGTACGGCCTGAAAGCCTTCACTGCCGCAATTCTCGGCGGTATCGGCAATATCCCGGGGGCTATGGTTGGCGGCTATTTGCTGGGCGTGCTTGAAAGCCTGGGCGCCGCCTATATTTCCACCACCTGGAAAGACGCCATCTCCTTCCTGGTGCTGATCCTCATTCTGATCGTCCGACCAACCGGTCTATTGGGCGAGCGCGTGGCGGACAAGGTATGACCAGGCCGAACCGCACCACGCTCCGCCGGGGCGTATACGCCGTCCTGTTCCTGATTGTGGCCGTGCTGCCGCTGAATCTGGGCGTCTGGCCGGGCATCAACCCCTACTGGACGGACGTGTGCGTCAACGTTGGCCTGTATGCGCTGCTCGGGCTCTCGCTCAACATCATCCTTGGCCAGGCCGGGCTTTTCCACATGGGGCACGCGGCCTTTTACGCCATCGGCGCCTACACCACCGGCGTTCTGAACACCATGTACGGCGTGCCGATTTTCTGGACCATGCCGCTGGCCGGCGCCCTGGCCGGCGTTTTCGCCCTGGCCATTGCCGCGCCGATCATCCGTTTGCGCGGCGACTATCTGCTGCTGGTGACCATTGGCGTGGTGGAGATTGTGCGCATCGCCCTGAAAAACGACATCTTCGGCATTACCGGCGGCCCGAACGGGATTTTCGACATCGCCCGGCCGGAGCTGCTCGGCCTGCGCGGGGCGGCCGACGGCGGCCTTGAGTTCTATTCCTTCAAAATCGTGAATCCGGTGGATTTTTATTACCTGGTCTGGTTCCTGGTGCTGGCCAGCCTGTTCCTGTTTCGCCGCCTGGAACGTTCCCGCTTCGGGCGCGCCCTCAATTACATCAAGGAAGACGAACTGGCCGCCCAGGGCAGCGGCGTTGACACGGCCAAATACAAGCTCGGCGCGTTCATTCTGGGCGCGGTCTGGGCCGGCATGGCCGGGACCATCTACGCCTCCAAGATTGGCACCATTTCGCCCGACTCTTTCACCTTTGCCGAATCGGTGCGCCTGTTCGCCATCGTCATCCTGGGCGGTTGCAGCCCGCGCGGGGTATTGCTGGGCGCGGCGGTGCTGATCGGCCTGCCGGAATTTTTCCGTGGTTTTGACAGCGCGCGCATGTTGATCTTCGGCCTGGCCATGGTCGTGGTCATGATCTTCCGGCCGCAGGGCATTCTGCCGCCGCTGCCCCGCCGTTACCGCCTGCCCGGCCTGCTTGGAAAAAAGAAGGCCGGCCGGACCGAAGGGGCGGCCTCATGAGCCTTTTAAGTCTGCGCAACCTGACCAAGACCTTCGGCGGCCTGCTGGCGGTGAACAGCGTTTCCTTCGACGTGGAGGAAGGCGGCATCATCGGCCTGATCGGCCCGAACGGCGCGGGCAAGACCACGGTCTTCAACCTGATAACCGGAAACTACCAGCCGGATTCGGGCGAACTGTTTTTCGACGTCCGCTCCCTGCGCAACCGCAAGCCCAGCCAGATCGTGGAAATGGGCATTGCCCGCACCTTCCAGACCATCCGGCTGTTCCCGACCATGACCGCCCTGGAGAACGTGCTGGCCGGCTGTCACTGCCGCATGCGCTCGGGCCTTATTTCCTCCATGCTGCACACCCCGCACCAGCGGCGCGAGGAGCGCCACGCCCTGGAACGCGCCATGAAGGAACTGGAATTCGTCCGCCTGGCCGATCTCCATAATCAGGCCGCCAGAAATCTTTCCTACGGCCAGCAGCGCTTGCTGGAAATCGCCCGCGCCCTGGCTTCCGACCCCAGCCTGATTATCCTGGACGAGCCGGCCGGCGGCATGAACCACCAGGAAACGGACGAACTGACGCACACCATCCGGGCCATCCGGGCGCGCGGCATCACCGTGCTGCTGATCGAGCACGACATGAGTCTGGTCATGCAGGTTTGCGAAAAGCTGGTGGTGCTGGAATACGGCACGGTGATCGCCCAGGGCAAGCCCGAGGAGATTCGGCGCGGCCCGCGCGTGATTGAAGCCTACCTCGGTGCTGATACCGAATTCATCTAAACGGACCGTACCGCCATGTTTCTCGAACTTCAGGATCTCCAGGTCAAATACGGCAACGTCACCGCCCTGCGCGGCATTGACGTCACCGTGAACGAGGGCGAGATCGTCACCATCCTCGGCGCCAACGGCGCGGGCAAAACCACCACGCTTCTGAGCATCAGCGGCCTGGTCCGGCCGTCCGCGGGAGGCATTTTCTTCAAGGGCAAGGCCCTGCACAAGATGCCCAGCCACGAGATTGTCCGCCGGGGCATCACACAGTCGCCCGAAGGCCGCCGCGTGTTCGGCACCCTGTCGGTGATCGAGAACCTGAAGCTCGGCGCCTTCACCATCAACGATCAGCCCCTGATCCAAAAGACCATGGACTGGATCCTGGATCTCTTCCCCCGCCTCTATGAACGCCGCGATCAACTGGCCGGCACCCTGTCCGGCGGCGAACAGCAGATGCTCTCCATCGGCCGCGCCCTGATGGGCCAGCCCCGCCTGCTTCTGCTCGACGAGCCCTCTCTGGGCCTCGCCCCCATCCTGGTGCGCTCCATCTTCCAGACCGTGCGCGCCATCAGCCAGACCACCGGCGTCACCGTCATTCTGGTCGAACAGAACGCCCGCGCCGCCC
>JAVBVM010000175.1:0-2732 GCA_031554295.1 Desulfovibrionaceae bacterium
CTTCGGCAAAAGCGCCATCCGGCGCGGCCGGGTGATCGAGACGGAAGAGTAAAGGCATGCCTCCGGCGGCCAAGGGGCCGTGGGCCCTCTTGGCCCCCCATAGGGGGGAACGCCTTTTTATTCTTTTCCACCGCCGCCCTCTGAGAGGAAACAGTCGTTTCCGTCCGGCCCCTGGTGACCCGAGGCCGGACGGCTTCAGGTTTCTTGCTCGGAGGCGGGTGGGGAAAAATGCGGAACTAGCGGCGTATGAGGGCGTGCCCCATGATTCAATGCGGCCTCCCATGCTCCGTCGATTCGGATGGCTGCGCGCGGCCGCCCCCGGAGCCCAGGAGCGGATCCCCGGCGAAGGCTTCGCGCGGACGGGAAGTTGCGGAAGGCTCTTGGGCCGACGCGCGGCGGCGATCTCCTGGGCTTCGCGCTTCTGCGGGAGGCAGCGCCAGCGTTAGCGAAAAAAACCGAGGGGTCAGCCGGAGCATTTAAAAAAAGCAAACAAAAAAGGCAAAATCAGACAAACAACTCCGGTTCCTTACGGGCGCTGAAAGCGGCCTCGAATTGCCGGGCCGTGGCGGCGTACATTTCGCCCCGGAAGGCGCGGGCGCCTTCCGGACAAACCTGGATACAGGCGGTGCAGGTAATGCATCGGGCGGCGGTGGTTTCGTTGGGCGTTTCGGCCGGGATGGCCGAAGCCGGGCAGGCCAGGGCGCAGGCGCCGCAAAGGGTGCACGAGGCGTCGGCCGAGGGAACCAGGCCGCGCGAGTCGGGGTCGCGATAGGGGAAGTTCCCGTTGACAGAGAGCTTGACGGTTTCGCCGGCCTTGAGGGCCTGGAGTTTTGCCAGGCATTTTTCGGCAAAGGCGTGGGCCACGGCGGCGTCCTGGTTGTCCGGCCGGTGGGCGGCCACTTTGGGGAAAACACAGTGGTGGCCGATGAAAGCCGCGCCGGCGAAGACGTTGAAACCGGCGTCGGTCAGGATGTTTTTCAGCTCCAGCAGGGCGTCTTCATAGGCCCGGTTGCCGTAAACGGCCACTGCCACCGCCGGTGTGTTTTTGCCGCTGAAGGCGGCCAGGCGTTTCGCGGCCAGTTCGGGCACGCGGCCGGCGTAGACGGGAACGCCGACAATGACCAGATCGTCCGGGCCAAAGGCCACGGGCTGAAGGGGTTCGGCCGGCGTGATATCATGGATGATGGCCTGGCCGGGAATCGCTTCGGCTATGAGGTGGAGTATTTTTTTGCTGGTCGAAGCGGGGCTGAAAAATATGCTGTGCAGGCGCGTATAGTTCATACAGGCTCCTCGGGAGAAATGTTGCAGGGAAGGGCTCAGGTCATGTCGTTCCAGGGGGGACCCTGAACCGCGCCGTTGCCCTCGGTTTCCCAGTCCAGGGTCGGGAAGTCCGTCAGGCGTTTGGAGAATGCCGCCATCAGGAACGAATCCAGCCACTGGAAAATGTCGTGGCTGCGCAGGATGGCGCGGATGCGGTGCATCCGGCGCTTGCGCTGCGTGGTGCTCATGTTGACGGAACGCCAGATGGCGTCGGCCACGCCGACAATGTCAAAGGGGTTGATCATCACGGCGTGGTGGTGGAACTCCATGGCCGCTCCGGCGAATTCGCTCAGGCACAGCACGCCCCGTTCCGTCACGTTGCAGGCGGCGTATTCCTTGGCCACCAGGTTCATGCCGTCGCGCAGCGGCGTCACCAGGGCCATATCGGCGGCCAGATAGTAGCTGACCAGCTCTTCCCGGTCCAGGCTGCGATACATGTAGTGCACGGGCGTCCAGGCCGGCGTGCCGAAGTGGCCGTTCAACTCGCCGACCATGCGTTCGATTTCCACCTTCATGGCCTGGTACTGGGGCACCTCCTGGCGGCTGGGCACCAGCACCTGCGCCATGCAGACGCGTTCGCGCAGTTCGGGGTATCTGGTCAGGGCTTCCCGGAATGCGCTCAGGCGGTGCGGCACCCCTTTGGTGTAGTCCAGCCGGTCCACGCCGAAAATGAGAAAGCGATCGCCCAGGGCGGCGTGTATTTCTTTGGCGCGATCCTGCACTCCGGGCTTCAGGGCGGTTTGCGAGAAGTCGGCAAAGTCGATGCTGATGGGGAAGGTGCCGATGCGCAGTTTTTTCCCTTCAACGGTCAGGTTGGCCACGGCTCCGCGGCCGCGTTTACTGGCTTTCGGGTAAAGCCGCCTGACCACGTCGAAGAAATTGAAGCGGTCGCGTAGCGTCTGGAAGCCCAGCAAGTCGAAGTCCAGCAGCGCGCCCACTATTTCCCTGCGCCAGGGGAGCTTCAGAAAAATATCCGCCGGCGGGAAGGGAATATGCAGGAAAAAGCCGGTGTGCCGTTCTTCGCCGGCCTTTTTCAGCAGGGATGCCTGAAGCATCAGGTGGTAGTCGTGCACCCAGATGAAGTCGCCCGGCTTGGATGAAGCGGCGGCCACGGCGGCGAATTTTTCATTGGCGGTCTGGTATGCCTCCCAGTAGGAGGTTTTGTAGTCGTTCGGCATCTGGAATTCGTGGAACAGGGGCCAGAGGATTTCATTGGCAAAGCCCCGGTAAAAGCCCCGGATATCCTGCTCATCCAGGGGCACGGGCCGGAGCAGGTAGCCGGCCTCGCGCGAAAACTCGCGCAGATACTTGTGCAGCCCCTTTTCCACCGAGCCGGCCCAGCCGATCCAGATGCCGCCCCGGGGTTGCAAAAACAGGGCCATGGCCGTGACCAGACCGCCGGATCCCTGTGA
>JAVBVM010000143.1:0-14039 GCA_031554295.1 Desulfovibrionaceae bacterium
GGGCGGCACGCCGCTCAAGTTGAACAAGGGACGGACCATATCCTGGGCGCTCCGGTAGTCATGCGCCGTCATTCGTTCACGGGCGCGGGCAAGGGCGGTGGCCACCGTTTCCTCAGCCGACGGGGCGAACTGGGCGGCGCCGGCCTGCGCGGCATCTTGCGAGGCAGGCCGCGGAACAGCGGCGGGAGCGGCCGGCGGGGTTGCGGGAGGCTGGGAGTCGATATTTTCCGGGGTGCTCGCCACGGGAGCGCTTGCAGCCGGGGTTTCCGGCGCCGGAGGGCTCGGAGGGGGAACGCTCACCGCCGGGGCGCCTGGCCCAGCCGGTTCGCTTGTGGCGGGCTGGCTTCCCCCCTGCGTCCGTTCCGCCGGCTGCGGTGCGGCGGGTTCAGAGGATGGAACCGGAGCCTGGGCTTGAGTTGGACCGGGCGCGGGAAGCGGTGGCGTATCCGGAGTTGTCCTTGGGGCCGGCGTCGGGGCGGCGTCACCCAGACGCACCCAATTGCCGGGGCCTTGCAGTGAAATGGCGCCGCGCACGTTGAAAGGCTCTTCCGTGTTGGCCTGGGCGCTTGCCTCGAGCGAAGGAGCGGGAGAAACGGGCGGAATTTCGCCTGTCGATGAGCCGGGAGCGGGGGAAGCAGGAGCCGGCGCCACCGGGGCGGGCGCGGCCGGGATCGGCGCGCCTGAGCCGGCTGCGGGGGCCGGGGTGCTTGGCGGTATGTTCGCCGGAGGAGCCGGATCGGGTTCTGCCGGCAAAGAAACCACGGATGAGGGATCCTGCGGGGGGAATAAGCCGCCTTGGTCGGAACCTTCCGCCCGTTCAGGGGGCGTGGCGTTGGAGTTCGGCGCGGGGGTGGGGGCTGAGGACGATTCGGCCGCGCCGGGAGCGCCGAGCGCGCCGGAAAGCGGAGCCCGAAGGGCGTCCGCTCCGGCAAGCGTTTCCGTGGCCCGCGCCGGAGCGGACGGGATGGGCGATTGTCCGGCCGGTGCTTGGACCGGCTGCTCCGCCACGGGTGCTTGCGCCCGCGTGTCCGGGGCGGTTGGCTGTTGCGCGGGCGTTGGCTGGGGCTGGACAGGAGGCTGCTGCGCCGGAGATGTTTGTTCCGGCACCGGCGTTGACACCGGGGCGGGCTCGGGCGTGGACGGCGGCGCGAGTTCGCTCGCCGCTTCGGCCGCCTGACGCAGCGTCGCTGCTTCCTGGGCCGTCGCGGCGGGGCCGACCGGGGTCCAACGCGCGCCCAGGGGGTCCGGGCTGATGGTGATAAGAACGCTGTCGTCGCCGGGCCGCCGGATCACGTAGCCGAAGGCCGGGCTCGTGGTGTCAAGGATAATGCGATTGCCGTCGGCGCGCAGGCCGCTCGTCAGGGCGTCGCTGTTCGGACCGTCGCCGGCGCGGGTGAAGTCGCCGACAGGCTGGGGCAGGGTCAGGGTCACGGCCTGGGCTTCGGTGCGCGAATATTCCAGGGCCTGCGGGGCAAGCGGCCCATCCAGCCGGATCAGGATCTGTTCGACGCCTTGGGGCCTGCCCGGCTGCGGCTGCACGCTCCATTGCCAGGTGACGGCGTCAGCGGTCCGGCACAGGAGCAGGCTTGAGGAAAAAAAGAAGCAGAGCGCCAAGACGGCGCAGAGGAGGGGAGAGAGTGAAAGAAACCGGCGTGTTCCGGCGTTATGCGGTTTGTTCAAATTGTGCTTTCCGCTGCTGCTGAGGTTCCGGAGCGCTATGCTTCCGGGAACAACTATTCAAGAGTCATGCCAGGAGCGGGCAGGGACGATGCCCGCCTGCCGGTCCCGGTCAGCCCGCTTTTTTCTTGATCTTTTCAATCAGGGTGGTTCGTTTGATGCCCAGCAGTTCGGCGGCCTGGTTCTTGACACCGTCGGCCTTTTCCAAGGCTTCGCTGATCAGGCGGTCCTCCAGGGTCTCCAGAAAATCCTTGAGGTTCGGGGCAAAGGCGCGCATATCGGCCAAAGTCGGCCAGGAGAAGCCGGAAACGCAAGCAACGGCGGGTGTGGCCGCCGGAGCGGGCTTTCTGGACGGCGCTTCCTGCGCGCGAGCCGGTTGCTCGGCATTGGCGGGCTGGGCGATCACTCTGTCAATGGAAGTTGGGGGGGCTGGGGGCGCCGCCGGTTCGGGCAGCAGTCGCCAGTCGCCCACGGCGTCCAGGATTTTCTGCGGCAGGTCTTCAGGCCGGACGAGATCGCCGTCGGCCAGGATGCTCAGGCGCTCCATGAAATTTTCCAACTCGCGCACGTTGCCCGGCCAGGCGTAGGCGGCGAGAATGCGGCGGGTTTCCGGCGCCAGGCGCAGCAGGGACCGGTTTTTCCGCGCGGAGAAAATCTGAAGGAAATGATCGGACAGCACCAGGATATCCGAACCGCGGTCGCGCAGGGGCGGCAGGTGCAGGGGGATGACGTTCAGGCGATAGTACAGGTCTTCCCGAAAGCGGCCGGCCACCACCTCTTTTTCCAGATCGCGGTTGGTGGCCGCCACAATGCGCACATCCACCTTTTTAATTCCCGTGCCGCCCACTCGTTCGATTTCCTTTTCCTGAAGAACGCGCAGGATTTTCACCTGCAGGGAAAAATCCATTTCCCCGATTTCATCAAGAAAAATCGTGCCGGTGTCCGCCAGTTCGAAGCGGCCGGGCTTGGTGCGGATGGCATGGGTGAAGGCGCCTTTTTCATGGCCGAACAGCTCGGATTCGAGCAGTTCCTTGGGAATGGCGCCGCAGTTGACGGGAACGAAGGGCTTGTCCTTGCGCAGGCTGCCGTCGTGCAGGGCGCGCACGAGCAGTTCCTTCCCGGTGCCGGATTCGCCGGTCACCAGCACGGTGCTGTCCGTCGGAGCGACCTTGCGCACAATTCGAAAGACATCGGCCAGCGAGGTGCTTTGCCCGATAATTTCCTTATCCGACATAGGTTCCCTTCCTTGGCCCATGGGCCTTCCTGTTGCGGCGCATCTTGCCGTCGCGGACAAACTACAGAATGCACAATGTCAATTTACTGACACAAAGTCAATGGCATAGACGCATTTTTACGGCAGCCGGAGCCCGGACCACCGCCGAGCCCCTTGGCGGTAGCCAGAGCCGGAAAAATGCGCTAGAAGTTTCTCAAAGCATTTGTGGGATTTTGGGTCGGGACGCGGCCGCGGGCTGATTGAAAAGCGGTTTAAAAGGATGCTCTCTATGGCGGATTCCTATAAAGGCATTTATTCCACGCAGGATCTCCTTCGGCGCGGCATGGCCGCGCCAGGCCAGACGGGTGCGAAAAAGCGCTTCTGGATGGTTTGGGAGGAGAACGGGAGCTTCCGGGCGCAGCCGCTTTCTTCGGCCATGGAGCCGATAGGCGCGGCGCAAC
Source organism: Desulfovibrionaceae bacterium (assembly GCA_031554295.1). GTDB lineage: Bacteria > Desulfobacterota > Desulfovibrionia > Desulfovibrionales > Desulfovibrionaceae > JAVBVM01. Next base: position 3,352 of record JAVBVM010000143.1, read on the forward strand.
TGATCGGAAGCGCGGAATTTTCCGCGCGTTTCAAGCGTGAACAGGACGCCGCCCCGCCTGAGGAAAAAAGCGGGAGTCCGAGTTCGGCCCGAAAAGGCGCGAAGGCTTCCCCCACGGAAGCCGCGCCGCAGAGTTCCGCCGCTTCCCGCGCCGCCGCGAAGGTCCGGAAGCCCAGTTGGGTGAAGCTGGACGGGGATGGCCCGGGCAAGACCGTTGCCGTCGACGCGAAATCCGCGGCCGGGGAAAAGCGGGTTCTTACCGGCAAAACGCCGCCAATCGGAACGGTTGAGCCGGTCGAGCCGGTCGAGCCCGTCAGGGCGGTCGCCCCCCCGGCCGAAGAGGGCGCGTCGGCCGCCGCCCCTGGGGACAGCCAGGAAAACGCCGTGTTAGCGCGGGAACAGTCCATGCGCGCGGAGTTCGCCACAGCCCTGACCCGGCTGCGCAGCGGGCAGCGCGCCCGAGCCATCGCGCAAATTGAAAGTCTGCTGACAGGCCCGAAAATCTCCGATCCGGCCTTCCGCCATATGTTTACGGAATTCGGCATCAACCTGCGCAAAAGCAAGCTGTCCGCCCTGGCCCTGCGCACGCACCTTGAGGCCCACCGCCTTTCGCCGAAAGACAGCCATATTCTGTTCAACGCCGCGCGCGTGACCTATGAAATGAACGACATAAAGCAAACGCGCGCCTTTTTGAAAGAGGCGCTGGAGCTTTCCCCCGATCTGGAACCGGCCAGGCGCTTCCTTGACTTTCTGGACCGGAAAACGGCAAAATAGTTCCGTCACGCCGGATTTCAGGCTCTGACGCAGTCAAGCGCGGCGCGCGCCTGGTTTTTCGCCGGCCTCCGCCGGATTGCGCGCCATGCCGCACCTTTTACAGCATTAGGGGATATCATGAATCGCACCATTGTCATTCTGATTGTTGCCGTGTGCGTATGCGCACTGGTTCTGGTGGGTATCAACCGATGGCGCTCGGATGACACGCCGCCGCCGGAAACACCCTTGCCTTCAGTGACCGATTCGCTCAACTCGGGAATGGGGCAGACGCCGCCTGTTCCCGCGCCTGAGGCCGCTTCTCCGGCCCCGGCCCCGGCCCCGGCTCCGACAGAGCCGGCCGTCCGTCCGGAAAGCCCCGCGCCGCAAGAGCAGCCCGCCACGTCGGCCGCGCCCGAGACTCCCGCCCCTGGGCACACCCCGACCCCGCCTTTGACTTCCACGCCGGCTCCAGCTCCGACTCCGACTCCGACTCCCGCGCCGACGCCAACCCCAACTCCAGCCCCCGCTCCGACCCCTGCTCCCGCTCCCGCTCCCACCCCGCCGCCCGCGCCAACCCCACGAGTGGAGGCCGCGCCCGTCGCTCCCACCCCCGCGCGCCCGGCGACTGAAAAGAAGGGCGCTGCTGAAGCGCACGTCAAGTTTGACGGCCAGACGGCCATTGTGGTGGTCACCGGCTCGAATCCGTTCGAATATACCACAATGCTGCTGTCTGGTCCCGACCGTCTGGTCGTTGACCTGATTGGATACTGGAAACTGGCCGCGCCCAGCGTGCCGCACAATTTTGTGATCAACGCCGCGCGCGTCGGCTTTAACAACGGAAAAACCCGCATCGTGCTTGATCTGAAGCAAAAGCCCGTTGAGCACGAGGTCCGACGCATCGGCCCGGCGGAGATTGAAATCCGGGTACGGTAACGTACCGGCATTTCGGGAAAATGCCTGTGGTATCGTTTCTTTTTGTCTTTGGGGCCGGGGCGGCGTATGCCGCCCCGGCTCTTGGCTCGCCCCCCGGTTCAAGCCAGATCTCGCGCTGGTTTACCTATGCGATTCTGGCGGCCTTTTTTCTGGCGTTGATCCTGCTGCTGCGCTTTTTGTTCGGGCCGCGCGGCATTTTGCGCGAACCGCGCTGGGAGAGCAATCAGGAGGCGCGGGCGCGCGAGCGGGCGGAATACAAGCAACAGGGTGCCGTTTCACGTGATGGAAGCTGAACCAATGCCGGCGGCCGCGAACGCCTGGAAAAATACCCGGAACCGGGCGCTGTCCTTCGCCTGGAGGGCGATCGCCGCCGGCGCGTCGGTCGATTCCGCTCCGGACCTGGATATTTCCGTCCATGAGGCATGGTTTGCCCGCTACGTCTCGCTTCAGCGCACGGGTACGGAGGGGATCGACGCCCCTCTGGACCTCAAGTTTACGCACAGCCTGAACGTGCTCGCCCACGCGCGCGCTGTGATCGGCGCCGAGCGGCTGCCTCCGCAAACGTCCCGCGCCGCGCTTCTGGCCGCCCTGTACCATGACATCGCGCGCTTTCCCCAGTACCGGCGCTGGCAAACCTTCAGCGACCCATTTTCCACCAACCACGGCATCCTGGGCAGCCGCATCCTGAACGCCCTGCGCCCGCTGGAGCATGAGCCGCGCCGCATCCGTCTGCTGGCCCAGGGGGCGGTGGCCATGCATAACCGTTTTGCCCTTCCTCACGGGCTCACGGAGGAAATGCGCCGCGTTGTCGATGTGGTGCGCGATTGCGACCGGCTGGACATTATGCGCGTCATGGCCGACATGCTCGCGCCGGGCGGCCCAAAAAGGGCGGAAAACGCCGCCAGCGCGGCCATACTTCATCTTCCGGAAATCAAGGACGCCTATTCGCCGGCGCTCTACCAGGCGGTGCTTGAAAGCCGGATGGGCCAACACCGGGATCTGCGTACGCGCAATGACTTCCGGCTTCTCTTGTGCACCTGGTGCCATGATTTCCGCTTCCAGGCCAGCCGGGCGATTTTGCGCGCCTCCGGCCTGATGCGGGAAGTGCTCGAAGGTCTGCCTGATATGCCGGAAATGGCGGTCATCCGCGAAAAGATTCTTACTCGCCTGCAAGAGGAGCCATGATCGCGGCCGCCTGGGATCTTGCCCCGGCACGCCAGCCCGCTTCCGTGCGCCGGGCTGTGCTGGCCATGGCGAACGCGGATGGGCCGGCGGATCGCCCGCTCCATATATTGGACATCGGCTGCGCCACAGGCTGTTTGCCTGATGACTTCCGACGGCGGGACGAACAGGCTTTTCTGGCCGGGGTGGATTGCGAGCCGGCCATATTGCGCCGGCTGCGCCGGAAAAGTCCGGGCATGCCGTTAGCCAGGGCGGATGCCCGCGCCCTGCCTTTTCCCGGGGGCGCTTTTGACATTGCCGTGCTTTCCTTTATTCTGCACACGCTTGCGCCGGACGCGCAGCAAGCGGTTTTGGCCGAAGCGCTGCGCGTCAGCCGCCGCCTGATTCTCGCGGACTATTGCCTGGCCGAACGCAACCTGCATTACCCGGCCGCCGGCCTGGCTTTTCTGATCGAACGCTGCCTGGGGCGCGGACATTTTTGCGCCTACCGCGAATTCATGCGCCAAGGCGGCCTTTTCGGCCTGTGCTGCCGGGCCGGACTTGCGCCGGAGCGGCGGGCAGCCGTGCTGGGCGGCGTTGGCGCGGTGCTGCTGGTACGCGGCCCGGCGCGATTATGAAGGTTTGATATGTCGATTATGTATCCGCCGCGTTTTTCCCGCGCTGTTTTTTCCGCCCGTTTGCTGGACTGGTTCGCCGCGCGGCAGCGGCCGCTGCCCTGGCGCGTGGATTATACGCCCTACGCCGTCTGGATTTCGGAAATCATGCTTCAGCAAACGCAGATGGAGCGTGGCGTGGCCTATTTCAACCGCTGGATGGAGCGCTTTCCGGACGTCGCCAGCGTGGCCCGCGCCTCGGAAGACGAGCTGCTCAAGGCATGGGAAGGGCTCGGCTACTATTCCCGCGCGCGCAACCTGGCCAAGGCCGCGCGAACGATTATGGAGCGGCATGACGGCCAGTTCCCTTCGCGACATGCGGATATTCTGGCCTTGCCCGGCGTCGGGCCGTACACGGCGGCGGCCATCGCCAGCATCGCCTTCAGCGCCGACGTGGCCCTGGTGGACGCCAACGTGAACCGGCTGTTCGCGCGGCTTTTCGATATCGACGCCCCCCTGAGCCTGGCCGCCACGCAGAAGGGCATAGCGGCCATGGCGCGGGATCTGCTGCCGATCGGCAAAGCCCGCGTCCATAACCAGGCCCTCATGGAATTCGGCGCGCTGGTCTGCCGGAAAAAGCCGCTGTGCGACGAATGCCCGCTGGCGGAACAGTGCGAGGCCCTGCACCTGGGCATTGTGGCCGATCGCCCCATTCCGGCGGAACGGCCCGACATCATGCGGGTGACCGTGGCCACCGGCCTGCTTCGGCACCCGGGACGGCCGGACGAGATATTCGTGCAAAAGCGCCGGGATGACGACGTCTGGCCCGGATTGTGGGAATTTCCCGGCGGCTGCGTGGAGGCGGGCGAAAGCCCGGAACAGGCGGTCGAGCGCGAATTCGCCGAGGAAACCGGCCTGGCCGTGCGCACGGTCGCGCCGATCGCCGTGATCCGGCACGGTTACACCCGCTTTCGCGTAACCCTGCACTGTTTCTGGTGCGAGTACGTGGCCGGCCCGGCCGACGCGCCGGTGCTCACCGAAGCCAGCGCCTTTTGCTGGGCGCCGGAAAAGCGTCTGGGCGATTTCGCCTTCCCGGCCGGGCACCGCAAGCTGGTGGACATGCTGCTTAACAGCGCGCCCTTGCTGGAACTCTGCCGATCCGGCCCGGCCGGCTCCTGATTCAGGGCCGGTTTCCGGAAATTGACAAGCCGCACGGCTTGTCGGTAAACAAGCGCTGTTTAACCTGTAACATGCGGAACCAAAGTGAGCACAAGCAATCTTTCCAACGGAGCCTCCTTCGCGGGCAGCGCGGATTACGTCGCCTCGCGCGAGTTGATCAACTCCGTGAATATCGCCATGGCCCTGCAAAAGCCCTTGCTGATCAAAGGCGAGCCGGGCACGGGCAAGACCATGCTGGCCCAGTCCATCGCCGCCGCCCTGGACAAGCCCCTGATCATCTGGAGCATCAAGTCCACCACCAAGGCCCAGGACGGCCTGTACGTCTACGACGTGGTGCAGCGCCTGTACGACAGCCAGTTCGGCGGCAACGCCGTGGACGACATCGCCAAATACATCAAGCTCGGCAAAGTGGGCGAGGCATTCAGTTCCGAAGCGCAGGCCATTCTGCTCATCGACGAAATCGACAAGGCCGATCTGGAATTTCCCAACGACCTGCTCTGGGAGCTGGACCGCATGGAATTCCACATCCCCGAGACCGGCGAGACCGTGCGGGCGAAAACGCGGCCGGTGGTGATCATCACCTCCAACGCGGAAAAGGAATTGCCGGACGCCTTCCTGCGCCGCTGCATCTTCCACTACATCGAGTTCCCGGATCGGACCCTGATGGAGGAAATCGTGCGCGTGCACTTCCCCAAGGTGGAAGACCGTCTGTTGGCGCAAGCCATGGAGGCGTTCTACCGCATCCGCGAGATGTTCTCGATCCAGAAAAAACCGAGCACTTCCGAACTGCTGGACTGGATTCAGGCCCTTTCCTTAAGCGGCATTCCGGTGGAGAAAATCGCCGGTGAGCTGCCCTTTGCCGGCGTGCTCCTGAAGAAGAACGAAGATCTGGACTCTCTGCACCGGCAAACGCCGCGCCGCGCGCGGTAAAGTCAGCGACGGGGCATGTTCAGCGCCTTTTTCTATCTCCTGCGCAACCGGGGACTGAACGTCTCCATGAGCGAGTGGCTGACCTTTGTGGAGGCCATGGACAAAGGGCTGTTCAGCGCCAGCTTCACGCAGTTCTACTATCTTTCCCGCTCCATTCTGGTGAAGAGCGAGGCCGATTTCGACAAGTTCGACTGCGTGTTCCTTGAGTATTTTAAAGACGTGGCCGTGGACATGGACAAGCTCCCGCAAGAGCTGCTGGACTGGCTGAACAATCCGGATCGGGAAAAGCTCGGCGACCAGGGGCGCGGCGACCTGTACCTGGGTCTGAGCCGCGAGGAAATCGAGCGCATGTTCCGGGAGCGCCTCAAGGAGCAGACGTCGCAGCACAATGGCGGCGCGTACTGGATTGGCACGGACGGAGCCTCCCCTTTCGGCAACGACGGAGAGGCCAGAACCGGCATCCGGGTGGGCGGCGAGTCGCGCCGGCGGCTGGCCCTGGACGTGGCCGGCGAACGCCGATTCCGCGACTTCCGCGACGACGCGGTGCTGGACACCCGCAGCTTCCAGTTGGCCTTCCGGCGGCTGCGCCAGTTTTCCAGCCGGGTGGACGCCCCGCGCACCGAGCTGAACATCAACGCCACCATCAAGTCCACCTGCGACAACGCCGGCCGCCTGAAGCTGGTGTTTGACAAGCCGCGCAAGAATACGGTCAAGCTGATGCTGCTCATCGATTCCGGCGGCTCCATGGACAGTTACAGCAGCCTGTGCGCGTCGCTCTTCCAGGCCGTGAGCAAGTCAAACCATTTCAGCGACCTGAAGGTCTACTACTTCCACAACTGCATCACCTCCCACCTTTACCGGACGCCGCGCATCGACCACCGGGACACCATCGCCGCCGACTGGGTACTGAACAATCTCGACGGCGACTACCGGGTGATCATCGTGGGCGACGCCCTGATGGACCTCTCGGAATTAATGAGCGGCCGCTATGCCGGGGCCGGCAAAACCGCCCCCAGCGGGCTGGAGCGCCTGCGCATGTTCAAGGAACGCTACCGCCACCTGGTCTGGCTCACCCCGGAAGATAACGAATACGTGGTCGGTGGCTACTGGGGCCGTTCCTACGGGGTGATCAAGCAGGAGGTGGAAATGCACCCCCTGACCGTGGAAAACCTTACAAAAGTCATTAGACGGCTGCTGGTGGCGCGCTAGGGGCTGTCTTCCAACAGCGTCTTTTGCCATCCGGGCTGCGTCAGACGTTGATTCCGGGCGCTCCCCCTATGCGACGCATACGCGGTTGCGGCCGTCTTGCTTTGCCGCATAAAGGGCATGATCGGACTGGACTGTAATGTTCTCAACGCTGTCGGTCGGGCCGGGTTTCAGGCCGGCCACGCCGATGCTTATAGTAACGGCGAGCGGCGGGCCGCCCTGAATGTTTTCCATGGCGGCGGCCGCCACGGCGGCCCTTATTTTTTCCGCCACCACCCGGGCGCCTTCCTTATCCGTGTTGGGCAACAGCACGGAGAATTCTTCCCCGCCCGTGCGAGCCACCATGTCGTCGTTTCGTTCCATCACGCTTTTGAACACCTGCGCCACTGAGCGCAGTACGGCGTCGCCCTGCGGATGCCCGTAGGTGTCGTTGAGTCGTTTGAAGTTGTCGATGTCAATCGCAAGCAGGCTCAGACTCAGGCGTTCTTTGACCGCCTTGTTCCATTCGGCGCGCATCCGCTCGTCGAAATGCCGCCGGTTGGGAAGCCGCGTCAGATGGTCCAGTCCGATCAGGCGGGTGGACCGGCGTTCCCTTCTTCGAGAAAGCGCCAGCAGCAGCGTCAGCACCAGAAGCAGCAGCGCGAATATGCTGATTAAATAAGGTATTCTCGCCTGCGCGAGCCTTTTATCAGAGTCAAAGGTTTTTCTTTGCCATTGCTCAGTGATGGCCGCGCAATCAACTATTGCCTGCGCCTTGTCAATGATGCCGCAGAGAAGGGATTCATTCAGGTTGAACCCGAAATAGGAATCGCTTGGAATGTTGAGAGGAAAATTCACCTTGAAATCCGGGCGCTCGCTGTAATGGGTCACGCCGAGCAACAGGTTTTTGGTCATCATGACAAGGTCCACGTCTCCATTTTCCAGCGCCTCGAACGCTTCCATAGTGGTGGCATAGTTCACCGTATTGGAATGGTCCGGGAATACCTGGAAAAAGGCTTCCGCGTGGGCGCTTCCATGTATTAATCCCACTTTTGAGCCGAATATCTGATGAATTGTGATATTGGGCGTGCTCGTCAGCGAGAGCAGCGCATAACAATCCGTCATATAGGGGGCCTGGGGCCACAGGAAGCGTCCTCGCCTGTTCCGGGTCGGCATCAGTTCCGTGACCATGGCCGCCCCGCCGTTCTCCAGAGTTTCCCGAAGCGACAGCCAGGGCATGTCCGGCGGGTTGTCGATTTTGAATTCAAGCCCGGTGGCGCGCGTGATTTCCGCCAGGATGTCATGGGCGATCCCCTGCCAGCGTCGTTCCTGCCTGTTGTAAAAACTGACGGGATAGTTGTCGTGTTCCGCGGCCAGCGGGATGGGCTTGCCGGTGGCGAGGCGTTCCGCCAGATATTTTTTTTCCTCGGCGCTCAATTGCCGCAGGAACTTGTGCCGCAGGTATTCGACTTCGCCTTCAGTATGCATTTCGGACACCCTGCGCCTGCCGCCCGTATCAAGATACTTCTGGAAAACGTCGATTATCGGAAAAATGTCGGGATTGGCCGTGGCCAGCGACACCGTGGTATAGAGCAAAGGATAGTATTCCTGGTATATAATTCCGGAATATCTCTCAAAAAGGGAATCCATCCTGCCCTCGCTTATAAACGCGTCGATGGCGCCGCTGTGTATGGCCTCGGTCGCCTCCTGGATGTTGTCGACAAAAACGGCGACAAACGGCACCGCCGAGGTGTCGCGCACCCGGTCGGAAATGACGCTGTCTTTTAAAAAGCCGTACCGCAGCGTTTCCTTGCTGTTAATGAGGTCCAGGGCCTCCCGGTCTTTGTTGCGGAAAACCGTGAACACTCTCTCCATCATCGGGGAGCTCATCCGATATTTTTCACGGCGTTGCGGGGTGGCGGTCAATTCGCCGCTCATGTCAAAGTTGTAATTATTCAGACCGCTGATCAGCGTATCCCATTCAGCCAGCCGCGGCGTGACCGCTATACCGAACAACCTGCTCAGTTCTTCGCAGAAGATTCGGGTGACGCCGCCTATTTCACCGTTCATGTCGATGAACGAGGAGTCGGACTGAATCATCACGTATGTCAGGCCCTGAGGGCGCGACCGCTTCAGGCGTTCGATGGCTTGCGCCTCTTCCGGCGTGACGCCGGGGATGTCCGTATAGTACGCATGGGCTGAAGGCCCGTTGGCCGCCACGCTCGACGCACAGAAGAAAAACCAGAAGCCCAGGACGCTTGCAATAAATAGGCGTCTCCGCATGGCTTTGTCCTACTGCTATAGATGTATTGTATGGAAGGAGACTCCCCCAGTTTGCCTAAGCATAATAGAAAATCGGCCAGGCTCAATTAGAAATGCCAAAAAAGGCGTTATAAGAGACGCGTAAATTATTTCTCGATATGTGCGTGACGGCAAAGAAGGGTGTGCGGATCCACAAGGCTTCGGACCAAAGCCAGCCCGCTGCCCGTTGGCGGCAAGAGTTCGCGGACAAATTTTTGTGGGAATTTCAAGTATGAAATGCTCTATGAAGCGGTTCTCAAAAAGGCTCAGCCAGCTTTTTCCGATGGGATGCCGGGAAAAGCTGGCCGTCTGCCTCTCGATTTTTCGCCTCTTTCACCTGTCCGCGGGAGAGGGACGGACCACGCCCAGGCCAGGCCGGCGGCGGGAGGAGGGGGGCGGTCGGTCATTCCGGGTGCCGCCGTGCGGCCCGTTGTTCCGTCAGGGCCGCGCGAAGGACTTGAGGTAGTCCGCCTCGTCGGCCAGAAAGCCGCGCAGCATGGTCAGGTGGCCTTGATAAAAGCCGGTTTCCGCTTGCGGAAGCGCGTCCTCGATAAAACGCGGCATCCATTCGCCCAAATGGTCGGTCAAAAAGGCCAGCTGGAACTGGAGGCTCTCCTCGGCCGCCTTGGGAGCGCCCCGCCGCCAGTCCGCCTCTTCCCGCAGCACCAACTGCCGCTGGAAGGCCAGCTCAATGCTGACGCTGTCCGGCCGTTCGCCTTGGTTGGTGGCCATAGCCAGGCCGGAACGGCGGTAGAACCTGGACAGTTCCCGCAGGACCGCGCTGACCGGTTTCCCGCTCTTGGTCCAGACGGCCTCGAAGGGTGGCTGCGGGCCGTGGCCGGGCGCAAGCCCCCGGTACAGCCTGGCGCGTTCCGCGCCCAGTTTTGCCGCGAGTCCGGCCAAGTCCGAAGCGGGCCAGGAACGGAGGCATTCCAGCATGAGTCGGGTGCCGGAGCGCATGTCGGCGGGCAGATCCGCGGCTTGGTCCAGTTGTTCCAGCACGCCCAGGAAATCCTCGCTCCGGACGGTTTCGGCGAAGCCGGGGTCGGGAAGGGCCGTAAAGGGCAGGATGGCCAGAGAATACACGAGCGCCCGGGTCTGGGCGATCTCGGCCAGTTCCAGCCGGTCCGGGGTTTGCGCGTCAGTCATGGATGAATTTAACCTTTTCCTTTGGCGGGCGGAACATCCCGTCCAGTATGAAGAGGAGGAAAGCCAGGCCGATTCCTCCAAGAAGACCGCCTATTTCAGCCAGAGAGGAGGCATAGGTGGCCTCGCCGCCGAAGAAGGGCCGGGCCTGGCCGGCGCCAGCGATTGAGCTTGGCGAAAAACACTCCCAGTATGGCCGAGAACGAACCAGGGCGCCGTTTTCGCCCGTAGCGAGCGGTAAGTAAGACAAAGGGCAGGGCAATGCCCGGAACAATCTGGTCCCAGTATAACGGAGCCATGCGGCCGCTGGCAAGCAGACTGAAGTTCTGGCCTGCCTCGGGGATGGAAGAATGGTTTCCCGCCGCCAGTTCGGCGGAATCGGGACAAACGAGACGGGAAACGGGACAAGCAGGGGCCGGCGCGGCGCGGGGCGTTTGCCAGCAGCGCCAGGGAGGGGCGGCAATCAAAGCTTCCGCCAAAAAGGCCA
>JAVBVM010000082.1:0-5901 GCA_031554295.1 Desulfovibrionaceae bacterium
CGGCGCTTCGGCCCGCAGGTGGTGATCGGCTTCGGCGGCTACGCGGGCTTTCCGGCCGTGTTCGCCGCGCCCCATACCATGACCCCTTCCGCCATCCACGAGCAGAACGCGCGCCCCGGCGTGGCCAACAAGCGCCTGCGCACCACGGTGAACCGGATTTTTCTCTCCCTGCCCGACGAGACACGGGCCTTTCCCCCGGAAAAAACCGTGCTCACGGGCAACCCGGTGCGCGCCGCCATTGTGGAAGCCGGGGAACGCGCCCGTTCGCGGCCCCGCTCCTGGAGCCGGAATCTTTTGATCATGGGGGGCAGTCAGGGTGCGGCGGCGATCAACACGCATATCCTGGAAATTTTGCCGGACCTGCATCTGGCTGGAGTGAACATTCTGCACCAGACCGGCGCGGCCGACCTGGAGCGGGTGCGCAAGGGCTACGCCCAAGCCGGCGTGGGCGAGGCGCGGGTGGAAGGTTTTATTGAGGATATCGCCGCCGCCTATGAATGGGCGGATCTGGTCGTCTGCCGCGCCGGCGCCACCTCCGTGGCGGAACTCACGGTGGCGGGGAAGCCTTCGGTTCTCATCCCCTTCCCGCAGGCCACTCATAATCACCAGTTGTTCAACGCCCGTCTGCTGGAAAAAGAAGGCGCGGCCCTGGTGGTGGAACAATCCGCCCTGGCCGGGGCAGCTCTCGGCAAACGGCTGCCCGAACTGCTGGCCGACACCCCGCGCCTTAAGGCCATGTCCTCGGCCGCCCTGGCCTTGGCCAGGCCCAATGCCGCGGCGGACCTGGTGGATCAACTGGAAATGCTCGCCTATGCCGGCTGCTGGAGCCGGAGCGTTACGGCAAAGGAAAAGAAACGTGCGCAATAAGGTCACACATATCCACATGGTGGGCATCGGCGGGGCCGGCATGTCCGGCATCGCCGAGGTGCTCCTGAACCTCGGCTACCGGGTCACGGGCTCGGACATGCAGGAAAGCGCCGTTGTGCAGCGCTTGCGTTCCCTGGGCGCGACCGTGTTCGTCGGCCACAATGCCGCGAATTTGAGCGACGCGCAGGTGCTGGTCAAATCCACGGCGGTACAGGCCAACAATCCTGAAGTGCTGGCCGCGCAGATACGGGGCATTCCCTGCATCCCGCGCGCCGAAATGCTGGCCGAACTGATGCGCCTGCGCACGGGCATCGCCATTGCCGGCACGCACGGCAAAACCACCACCACCTCGCTCGCCGCTTCCATCTTTGAAACCGCCGGCACCGATCCCACAGTGATCATCGGCGGCAAGCTGAACGCCTATGGAACCAACGCGCACCTCGGCGCCGGCTCCTACCTGATCGCCGAGGCGGACGAGTCGGACGGCTCCTTCCTGTGCCTGCTGCCGATCAGCACGGTGGTCACCAACGTGGACATGGACCACATGGACCATTACCCGGACATGGAAGCCGTGGACAACGCCTTTGTCAGCTTCATGAACAACGTGCCCTTCTACGGCCTGAACGTGGTGTGCGGGGACGATCCCGGCGTGCGCCGTCTGCTGCCGCGCGTGCGGCGGCCGGTGGTCACCTACGGCTTCGGCGAGAGCAACGCCATCCGGGCCGAGGTGCTGCACTGCGCGGAAAAGAGCCACTTCCGGATCATCAATAAGGGCGAAACCCTGGGCGAAGTGCGCCTGTCCCACCCCGGCCGCCACAATATCTTGAACGCCCTGGCCGCCGCAGGCGTGGCCCTGGAGGCGGGCATCGCCCCCAGCCACATCCTGGCCGGACTGGAGCGTTTCACCGGCGTGGCCCGTCGTTTTGAGCGGAAAGGCGAGAAAGACGGCATCATCGTCATGGATGACTACGCCCACCACCCGGCGGAAATCGCGGCCACCCTGGCCACGGCCCGCCAATGCTTCCCGGCCAACCGGCTGGTGGTGGTGTTCCAGCCGCACCGTTTCTCGCGCACCCAGGCCCTGTTCGGCGATTTCTGCAAGGTCTTCGAAGGCGTGGACAAGCTGCTGCTCACGGAAATTTACGCGGCCTCCGAAGCGCCCATTCCGGGCGTCAGCGGCCAGAGCCTGGCCCAGGGCATCCGCCAGGTGACAAAAGTCGATGTGGATTATGCCCAAACTCTGGATGAAATGCTGGAGCTGCTGGTCGATTTCCTACAGCCCGGCGACGTGCTCTTTACTATGGGCGCGGGCAACGTGACCACCCTCGGCCCCCGTTTTCTCGCGCTGGAGTAGCTATGCTGAATGTAACCGCGAACCCGGAGCTTTCGACGCGCACCACGCTGCGGCTTGGCGGCACCGCCATTGCCGAAATCGTCGCGCGCTCCGTCCAGGATCTGGAGGCCATACCCGCCAAAGCGCGGGAGATGGGCGGCGCGGTGCGCGTGTTGGGGCGCGGCAGCAATATTTTGGCCCGGGACGGGCGGCTGCCCCTGGTTCTGGTGCGGCCTGATTTTTCCGATGAACCGGTTGTGCTGCGTGAAGCCCCGGACCATGCCCTGGTGAAGGTGGGCGCTTCCGTCGGTCTGGGCCGCCTCTTGGACAAGCTCGCCGAGTGGGGACTGTCCGGCCTGGAAGGTCTGGCCGGCATCCCGGGCACCGTGGGCGGCGCGCTGGCCATGAATGCCGGCTCCTACGGCGCGGAATTCTGCGCGAAGCTTGAATCCGCGCGCGTCTTCTCCCCGGAAAGGGGCCTGGCGGACGTGCCCGCTGAGAATATCCGGCATGGCTACCGCGCCTTCAACATTCCCGGCCTGACGGACGGTCTCTGGTTTGTCGCCACCGACTGCACGTTGCTGCTGGAGCGGCGGGACCCCGAACGTTGCGCCCGGGCCTTGCGCGAAACCTTCTTGAAAAAAAAGGCAAGCCAGCCCGTCTCCGCGCGCAGCGCCGGATGCGTGTTCAGAAACCCGGCCGGCTACTTGCCTGCGGGCAGGCTGCTCGATATGGCGGGAGTGAAAGGCTTGGGCGTGGGCGGCCTGGCCTTTTCGGAAATGCACGCGAATTTTCTGATCAACGCGGCCATGCCGGAGAAATGCGCGGCCACGGCGGAACAGGCCCTACTGCTTATGGAACTGGCCAACCGGGCCGTGCGCGCGGCCTTCGGCATCAGCCTGGTGCCGGAAATTTTGATCTGGTGATCTCATACCAGGAAACGAGGTAGTTATGCCGCCACGGAAAAACACCTTCAAGCAGCCGGCCCGCGCGCCGTTTCAGATCACGCTGCCGGCCATGCGCATGACGGAACTCTTCGTTTCCGCCGCGATTGTGGCCTTTACCGTCGTGCTGCTGGTGCTGGTCAGCCTGGGCGTGATTTACGCCTATAAGAAAGTGACCACCAGTTCCTACTTTTCGCTGGACGATATCCAGGTTGCCGGCAACAACCGCCTGTCCTACGCGGATGTGCTGGAGGCCGGCGACATCCGGGAAGGGGACAACACCTTCGCCATCCGCCTGGAGGAACTGGAAGCCAAGCTGCGGGAAAACCCCTGGGTGAACGGCGTTGAGGTGAAGCGCGTGCTCCCTTCCAGCCTGGAAATCACGGTGACCGAGCACGAGCCGCGCTTTTGGATCATGGTGGACAACACCCTGTATTACGCCGATTTCAAAGGCACGCCCATTGACGCGGTTTCGGCCGGCAAGCTGATTTCCCTGCCCACCCTGCATGTGGAGCCGGGCGCGGACCGTCTGCGCGCGCTGCTGCCCGCCTTCCTGACGGATGTCGAGGAAGGCCGCCTGCCCCTGCCGGGCACGGGCCTGGCCTGGATCCGCCTGAGCTTGGCCAAGGGCATTGAGTGCAAGTTGGAAGGCGTTGATATGGTGATTAATCTCGGCGTTGAAAATTATACGGCGAACGCGGCCCGGGCCGCGCTGGTTCTGGCCGACCTGGCTCGCCGGGGCGAAAAGAACCGTGGTGTAAACATCCGCGCCACCGGCGCTAACGTATGGATCAGCCGCAGAACGACCGGCGGATAAATATCAGAGTACATTCAGGAGAGCGCATATGAGCAGTCAGGATCTTATTGTCGGCCTCGATATCGGCACGACGAAAATCTGCACGGTCGTGGGGCGGGTCGGGCCGGACAGCGTGGACGTTGTCGGCATCGGCACCAGCCCCTCCACCGGCCTGCGCAAAGGTGTGGTGATCAACATCGAGCAGACCGTGCAGTCCATCAAGAAGGCCCTGGAAGAGGCCGAACTGATGGCCGGCTGTGAAATCCGCTCGGTCTACGCGGGCATTGCCGGCAGCCACATCAAGGGCTTTAACAGCCACGGCGTGATTGCGGTGAAAGGCGGCGAGGTGGACCCCAAGGACGTCGAGCGCGTGCTGGATGCGGCCAAGGCCGTGGCCATTCCGCTGGACCGCGAGGTCATCCATATCCTGCCGCAGGAATATGTCGTGGATGACCAACGCGGCATTGCCGACCCGCTCGGCATGGCCGGCGTGCGGCTGGAGGTCAAGGTGCACATTGTCACCGGCGCGGTGACCAGCGCCCAGAACATCGTGCGCGCCTGCCACCGCAGCGGCCTGGACGTGTCGGACATCGTGCTGGAATCACTGGCCTCCTCCAAGGCGGTTTTGACCGAAGAAGAGCGCGAAATCGGCGTGGCGCTGGTCGATTTGGGCGGCGGCACCTCGGATATCGCTATCTTCGCCAATGATTCCATCAAGCACACCGGCGTGCTCGGCCTGGGCGGGCAGAACCTGACCAACGACATCGCCTTTGGCCTGCGCACCCCCATGGCCGCGGCCGAAAAGATCAAGATCGACCACGGCTGCGCCCTGGCCGAAATGGTCCCGGAAGACGAGATGATCGAAGTGCCCAGCGTGGGCGGCCGGGGCACGCGCAGCCTATCGCGCCATCTGTTGGCCACCATCTGCGAGCCGCGCATGGAAGAGATTTTGGCGCTCATCGACCAGGAACTCGGCCGTTCCGGCTTCAAGAATATGATCGGCGCGGGCGTGGTGCTCACCGGCGGCACGGCCCTGATGCCCGGCTGCCAGGAACTGGCCGAGCAGATCTTCAATCTGCCCACGCGCATCGGCTACCCGCGCAACGTGGGCGGCGTGCGCGACGTGGTGAACAGCCCGAAATTCGCCACGGCCGTGGGCCTCTTGTGCTACGGCGCGGAAAAAGAGGGCACGGGCACCAAGTCGCGCGGCGGCCGGGACGGCAACGTGTTCAACTATGTCTTCTCACGCATGAAAAAGTGGTTTACGGACATTTCCTAAGAACGGCATACGGCGCTGCATAACGCACAGTGCAAACAATATCGGGGCGGCGACCCCCACAAAAGGAGAGATTCATGGACATTCAACCGATCGAACTGCATAGTCCCGCGCGTATTAAGGTTTTCGGCGTCGGCGGCGGCGGCGGCAACGCCGTTCAGAACATGATTGAGGCCGAACTGCGCGGCGTGCAGTTCATTGTGGCCAATACCGACGCGCAGGCCCTGCAACGTTCCGGCGCCGACTGCAAAATCCAGCTCGGCGAAAAGCTGACCAAGGGCCTGGGCGCCGGCGCCAACCCGGAAATCGGCTCCCAGGCGGCCCAGGAGAGCTTTGAGGAAATCAAGGCGGCCATCGGCGAGGCGGACATGGTCTTCGTCACCGCCGGCATGGGCGGCGGCACCGGCACCGGCGCCGCGCCGGTCATCGCCCAGGCGGCGCGCGAACTCGGCGCCCTGACCGTGGGCGTGGTCACCAAGCCCTTCTTCTTTGAAGGCCGCATGCGCCTGGAGGCTGCGGAAAAAGGCATTGCCCTGTTCAAGCAGAACGTGGACAGCCTGATCACCATTCCCAACGACCGGCTGCTGACCATCGCGCCCAACAAGGCCCCGCTGCGCGAAATGTTCAAAAAGGCGGACGAAGTGCTTTATTCGGCGGTCAAGGGCATTTCCGACCTGATTATGAA
>JAVBVM010000046.1:0-13658 GCA_031554295.1 Desulfovibrionaceae bacterium
TCTGAGCTCACTCTCCGGTTTTGCCGCGCTTCGAATGTTTGCGCCACCAGGCGGCGATGGAGGGTTCCTGTCCGTTGCCGCGCGGCCGGTAAAAAACACTGCCCAGCAGCTTTTCCGGCAGATAATCCTGTTCCAGCCAGCCGGTGGGGCTGTTGTGCGGGTAAAGGTAGTCCTTGCCGTATCCCCAGGCTTTCTGCAGGGCGGTGCTGGCATTGCGCAAATGGAGCGGCACGGGCTCCACGCCGCTTTTCTCGATGACCTGCTCGGCCGCCTTATAGGCCATGTAGGTGGAGTTGCTCTTGGGGGCAAGGGCCAGATAGACCACGGTCTCGGCCAGAGGAATGAAGCCCTCGGGCATGCCCACGAACTCCACGGCCTGCTGGCAGGCCACGGCCAGGGGCAGGGCATGCGGATCGGCCAGGGTGATGTCTTCGGAAGCGGACAGGATCAGTCGGCGGCAGATGAAGCGCGGATCCTCCCCGCCACTGAGCAGGGCGGCCAGATAATAAAGGGCGGCGTCCGGATCGCTGCCGCGTATGGACTTGATCAGGGCGGAGGCGATTTCATAGTGGCTGTCGCCGGCTTTGTCGTGGCGGCTGACGATGTCGGGCAGGGCCGACCGCAGGGCGGCCGGAGCGCGTTCGGCCTCCGGCAGGGCGGCCAGATATTCCACCAGGCTGAGCATGGCCCGGCCATCGCCGCGCGCCAGGGCGGCCAGCATGTCCAAAGATTCGGCCGGAACCCCGATTTCCAGGACGGCGGCGCCTTTGCGGCCGAGTTCAACCAAAGCTTCCTTGTCGAGGGGGGCCAGGCGCAATACATGCAGCCGCGAGAGCAGCTGGCGGGTGACGCTGAAGGAGGGATTTTCCGTGGTGGTGGCGATCATGGTCAGCTCGCCGCTTTCCAGGAGGGGCAGGAAAAAATCCTGCTGGGCCTTGGAAAAACGGTGCAACTCGTCCAGCACCAATACTTCGACCCCGGTCAGGGTACGGCGCAGTTGCTGTAAGCCGGCTTCGGGCGCGCTGATGCGGGCCACGGATTTTTTGTGGGCATGGGCAAGCAGCAGGGCTAGCGTGGATTTGCCGCAGCCCGGCGGGCCGAAGAGCAGCAGGCTCGGCAAACGATCCGCCTGCAGCAGGGTTTCGATGCGCTTGCGCAAATGCGGCTGGCCGACAAAACCCTCAACCCCCTTCGGCCGAAGCTGATCGGCCAGGGGTTGGGCGGCCTGGTTAAGGGCACTTAAGAGCGGAGCGCCGCTATCCGGCGTTTTCCTGGGCATTGGCGCGTTCCCTGCCCCACCAGCTTAAACTCAAGCAGAGCAGGGCGGCTGTTTCATAGCGCAGTACGCTTCTCCCCACGGTAACCGTGGACAGGCCGGACTGTTTGAACAAATCCACCTCGGCCCGGGACAGGCCGCCTTCCGGGCCGATTACGAACAAAGCGCGGCCGGGCCGGGCCAGGGCCTCGGGTGAAAGAAAGGTTTCCCGTTCTTCTTCCCATAGAACCAAGGCGTGATCAACCGTGGGAAGCTCCCGGATCAGTTCGGCGGCGCCGCCGGGAAAAAGGCGCAATTCGGGCAGCCAGGGGTTGCCGCACTGCTTAGCCCCGGCAATAAGCTGCTGTTGCCAGGAATCCGGCGGGCTTTGCGGCAGGCGCATCTGGCTGTGATCGCCCTGCCAGATCCAGATGGCCGAGGCGTTCAACTCCACCGCCTTTTCCATGATCCACCCCCGGCGCGCGGCTTTGGTCCAGGCCAGGGCCAGGATGGTCTCGCGTTTGGGTCGGGGATGCGTATCTTCACGCAGCAATTCAAGGCGCACGGCGCGTTTGGCGACCAAACCCACCGTGAAGAAACCTTCGCGGCCTTGCCCGTCGATCAGGCGAATTTGTTCGCCCGGTCGGCCGCGCAATACGGCGCTGAAGTGATGCGCTTCAGCGCCGTCCAACTGCCAGGGTTCGCGCCAGGCTTCGGGCGGAAGAAAAAACGTATGCATGTTTTTGCTCGTAAAGGCCGCGCTGGCCGCAAAGACTACAGTTTCACGCGCGCCGTCCCCGCCGTATAGAAGGGCAGTGTGGCGCGCTTGGCGGGCAGGCTGTTTTTTGCGGCCTGCACAAGAAACTCCTCAGCGGCGGCGTGCTTTGCGTCAACATAGGCCAGGGCAATGCAGTGCCCGAGCGAGGGCGAGAATGAACCGCTGGTGACCATGCCCACCGGCGTTTCCGGGGCCTGGGGCAGGGCGATCAGGTCGTTGTGGCGGGCGCTGCGGCGGCCGTCGATGCTGAGGGCGACAAGCTGCTTGCGGATCTGCCGATCCGCGCCTTTGCCCACGTAAGCGGCCTCGCTGGTAAGCATGGCGGAGTAGCCCGCTTCGGCCGGGGTGTGTTCGGTGTCCAGGTCCTGGCCGTAGAGCGGCAGGCCGGCTTCCAGGCGCAGGGTGTCGCGCGCGCCGAGGCCGGCCGGCTTGATCAAGGGCTCTTCCAGCAGGGCGTCCCAGAGGGCCGGGGTGGCTTCCCAGGGTAGGTAGAGTTCGTAGCCGAATTCTCCGGTATATCCGGTGCGGCTGATGAACAGCTCCTGGCCCAGGAACTGGCCGCGCATGAAGCCGAAATAGGGCAGGGCGCGCAGCTCGTCCAGGTTTACGGCGAAAGACTTGGCGTTACCGCCGCGGCACACGGCGCCAAGGGCTTCAAAGGACTTCGGCCCCTGCAGGTCGATTTTGCCGGTCTTCGGGGAAATATTCTTGATCTCGATGGAATCGGGCAGACGTTTGCGCAACGCGGCAATGTCGCCTTCCGTGCAGGCGGCGTTCAGCACCGCCATATAGCTATATTCGTCTGTTTCGAGCAGGCGGTAGATGATCAGGTCGTCCAGCACGCCGCCCTGCTCGTTCAGCAGAAAACCGTAACGGCAGCGGCCGGGATTCAGCGTGGCCAGATTATGGGTGACGCAGGCGGAAAGCGCTTCCATGGCCTTCGGGCCTTTGAACAGCACCTCGCCCATGTGGCAAATGTCGAAAATCGACGCAGCGTTGCGGGTATGCGCGTGCTCGGCCAGGATGCCCTCATACTGGATGGGCATTTCCCAGCCGGCGAAGGGGGCGGTTTTGGCGTTCGCGGCTTTGTGGCGCGCGAGAAGGGGCGTGTGCTGCAACTCGGACATCAGTATTCTCCCGTTTTTTCCCCGGCGCCCACCCGCAGTTTGCGGATGGCCTTGAAGTCATCGACCAGGGTGACCAGCCGGCCGTAATTTTTTCGCACTTCCAGCCCGCCGGGTGTAAGCTCGGTCTCGGGCCGCTCCACATAGGTACGCAGAAGATAGCGGTCATTCAGCATGGTTTCGCCAATGGCGATGACCGTGGATACCAGAGACTCAAAATAATTGACGATTTCAAACTTCAAATCGTGTAAAAGGCTTACAGCTTCGCTCAACATGCGCCGGTAGGTGAGGCGTTCCCCCTTATAACTGCGGTCGCTGATATCTTCAAGCGTGCGCACTTTACGGGCCTGCTGGATATAGCTGAACTTCTCGAACACTTCCTGGTACAACTCGCGTGCCTGATCGAACACCTCGTAGTGATCGGGCGAGAGCAGATAGCCTTCCAGCACTTTGACCACATTGGCGTAAAACTCGTCGCTGTAGCTGATAATGCGGCGCTGGTGCTTGGACAGCCAGGCGTAGAGGAATTTCAAGCGTTTTTCGTCGGTGTCCGTGTTTTCCACGATTTCTGATCGCTTGAAGACGATCCGACCCGTGTATTCGCCGCGCACAATGTCGTTCAGCCGTAAAAAAAGATTGGTGGGATCCCTGACAATGTTGAGATTGTGCAGAGTCTGGCCGGTGAGCGGGTGGATGACCTCCTGCGAGCCCACGGAAAGCGCGCGATCTTGGCGCACGTTATTCGGGTTGAAGCGGTGCTGGATATATTTGACGCGCAGGATGATCACCCGGCGCTTGGAATCCAGGAAATACCCCTTGTCGCCAATGGCCGCCAGCGCTTCTTCCTGATCCACGTCTACCTGCACCAGGGCGACTTTTTCCAGATGCGGGTAAGGTTTTGTTTCCCCGTAGTTGAAGAGCGTGGTGAGCGTGCGGTCGGACTGCCCAAGCACCCGCACCAGGAAGCGCTCGCCCATCTTGTGCAGGCTGCGGGCGAACAGAGCGCTGGAGGTGCGGCGCTCGGAGGCGATGGGGAAGCCGTAGAGTTCCATCAGGTACTGGTAGACGAACAGGCGGTTTTGCTCATAAGCGTCGTTGTCATCCATCATGAATTTGCCGAGTCGCAGGCCAAAGCGCTTAATTTCGCTGTCCAGATCCGAAGGGAACGAGGCATAGACGCCGGCCAGGTAAAAGCGCGCATCTTCACCGTGGGCCAGCACGTGCGCGCGGTCCATCTGCAACAGGTAGGACAGGGCGGCCGGGTAATTGCCCAAGGCCGACACGTCCGCCCGGGCGAAGCGGCTGCGGAAAGAGTCCTGCAAGCGACGAGGCAGCCGGGCCAGCATTGATTGCACATTGGCCGCGGCCTGCACGGCGGCGGACCCGGCCCGGCCTTTTTTTACGCCGTCCGTGGCCGGATGCAGCAGGTCGAACTGGAATATTTCCTGGAAAAAGCTGATCGGGCGGTCAAAGGCCACCAGGCTGAAGCCGGGCATGCCCTCGTATTCCCAGGGATCGGGGTCGAACGAGGGCAAAAGCTCGCGCGATTCAAGCAGGGGATAGTTGGGCAGTTCCTGAAACGGCTTGATCAGGCACTGCCTGATGTGAACGATATCGAGAAAATGTTTGAGCTGGGATAGTGAGGTGATCTGGAGATCATCGGAAAACGACTCCTCGTCCTTCCAGGGGAAGTCGGCTTCACTGAAAGCGTTTTTCCAGGTGATTTTCATTATCCGTCCAGTTTTCCCTCGGGCCTGTCTTCATCCAAGCCAATCGTTGCTTAAATAACTTTTTTTTCGATAAGTTTCCAGAGGCTGAGGCGAATAAAGTGATTTTTCCCATCCGAACGGGAAAAGACAAGGCATGCCTCCGGGCGGCCAAGGCGTCGCAGCCCCTTGGCCGCTGGAATTTTTTCATCGCTGGCCTGGGGCTTTATGGGGAAACGCGCTTTGCATGCGCGAAACTCCTCCGCGCCTGTTGCAGGATAGCGCCATGCTCTGCTATGGTATTTTGTCCGCCGCCAGGAAATACGAACCGTCCCGGAATGGCGTTGTTTTTATGTAAGGAAGCCGGCCCATGTCCATTGCGACCAATTATCACCGGATACTCGGTATCATTTGCAGCGTGTTCGATGCGCATTCCGCCGTGCTGGTGCTGCCCGCCGGCATTGAACGCTACAGCCCGGCCGCCTATTTCAGCCTGGGCGACAATATCGCGGAAGAAGCGGAAATTCTTCCCGGGCAGGGCTTGGTCGGCTGGATCATCCGCAATCAGGCGCCGCTGCTGATCAACAATTTCGACCAGCGCCAGAGCCATATCGGCTATTACCGGAACAACGAGGAATCGGCGATCAAGGCATTTATGGGCTGCTCGTTGCGTAACGGCGGGGTGGTCTGCGTTGACAGCAAGCGCCAGTACTCCTTTGCCGATAAGGACCTGAAGCTCCTGAACCTGTTTGCGGACTTCCTGTCTGGACTGGTGGCCGACGCGGGCCGCAGCGTCGAGCAGGCGCATCTGGTGCGCTACCATAATGCGCTGCACCGGATTTACGGCCTGCGCGCGCAGTTCACCCGTTGGCCGACCTTTTTGCAGGAATTTCTCGAGCTGGTCGCGACAACGGCCGGTTTTGAATACGCGCTTTTTGCGGCGCGTGACAGCAATGGGGAGAACTACCTGCTTGAGGGCGAAAGCCGTCCGCTCTTTATTGATCGCGGCACGCCTTCCCGGCAGATGGTGCCTTCCTCCAGCGGCCTGATCGGCTGGGTGTTCCGCCACGGCACGCCGATTTACACCGAAGGCGAACCAGACACTCCGCTCGCTCCGCTTTTGGGCAAAAACTTCACGGCGCCGCCCTTCCATTCAGTGGTCTGTTTGCCTTTGGTGATCCACAAAATTCCGCGCGGCGTTTTGTGTCTGGCGCACGGGGCGCCGCACCCGATAAACGAGGAATTCAAAATTTTTCTGAATATGGCCGTGGATCATCTGGCGCTTTTTCTGGAAAATCTTTATTTAAAAAGCCGTCTGCGCGACGTGCTTTCGCAGGAACCAGCCCGGGGCGCGGCGCCTTCGTCCGCTGACCCTGAACGCCGCGCCTAAGCGACGGAACGCGGCGTGGCGCGGTATGATGCTGCTCTGACGATGTAGACGAGGGGAACACATGTTCGGTCTTTTTGGCCTCTTCCGTGCCGAGTTGGCAATGGACCTGGGCACGGCGAATACGCTGATCTATACCCGCGATAAAGGCATTGTGCTGAACGAGCCTTCCGTTGTCGCCCTGGACGCGACCACGGAAAGCTTGATTGCCGTGGGTACGGAAGCCAAGGAATTTCTCGGCCGTACCCCGCACCGCATCAAGGCCATTCGTCCGATGCGCGATGGCGTCATCGCGGATTTTGAAGTCACCCGCCAGATGGTTTCTTTTTTTATCCGAAAGATTATCCGCGGCTTTCATCTCGGCCGGCCAAATATTGTGATCTGCGTGCCCACCGGCATTACTCAGGTGGAAAAGCGCGCGGTGATCGAAGCGGCCCGTCAAGCCGGCGTACGCAATGTGCTGCTGATTGAGGAGCCCATGGCCGCCGCCATCGGCGCGGATCTGCCCATCCATTTGCCCAAAGGCAGCATGGTGGTTGATATCGGCGGCGGCACCACGGAAGTGGCGATCATTTCCCTTTCCGCCGTGGCCTATGCCGAATCGGTCCGGGTGGCGGGCGATGCCATGGATCAAAGCCTCCAACGCTATTTTCAGGACGAATTCCGGTTGTTGATCGGGGAAAACATGGCTGAGCGGGTGAAAAAGACCATCGGCTCGGCCTATGCACTGCCCGAACCGAAAACCATGGAGGTTTCCGGCAAGGATATGGTCACCGGCACGCCCCGCTCGGTGGTGGTGACCGACACGCACGCACGCCAGGCGCTTGAAGATCCGGTTCGCCACATTGTGGCGGCGGTGCGCCGCGCCCTGGAAAAAACCCCGCCGGAACTGGCGGCGGACATCGCCGACAACGGCATGCTCCTGGCCGGCGGCGGCGCCTTGCTGGCCGGTCTCAGCCAGCTGCTGGCCGACGTTACCCAGCTGAAAATCGTTGTGGATGAAGATCCGTTGACCACGGTGGTGCGGGGCACCGGTCGGGCCATGGAAAATCGGAAGCGACTCAAGAGCGTTTTCATAAACTAGAGCGCATTCACCCCGTGGGCTTCAGGCTTTGGCCGTGTTGCTCTTATTCAGCAGAGGCGACGGTCAGGGGCAGGCTGGGCAGCAAATGTTGTTCCAGCGCGTGCAGCAGGGACGGGGCGAGCATTTCGGAAAATTCCGATACCAGAGCCGCAAGTTCATCCACATCAGCGAATAGACATTCCATGCCGGCTGCCAGCCTTGGCCGTTCGTGCGCGGCATCGGCCCGGAAGACGGTGGTCAGACGGCTGAACGGCCGGGCGACCGGCGGGCAGGCGGCCACGCGCGGCCGCTCCAGGCCAAGCTGTTCGCGCAGCAGGCGCAAGGCGGCGTCCTGCCGCGCCTCGCCGGCGAAAACCGGACCTTGCGCAGGCAGATCCCAGGCCGTGGCTTTTCTGGAAGGCGTTGCCGGGCCGCGGGTTAAAAGCAGGCGTTCTCCGGCGTCAAAGAACAGGACGCTGACGCGGCGGT
This sequence comes from Desulfovibrionaceae bacterium, assembly GCA_031554295.1. GTDB lineage: Bacteria > Desulfobacterota > Desulfovibrionia > Desulfovibrionales > Desulfovibrionaceae > JAVBVM01. The sequence continues at coordinate 7,803 of JAVBVM010000046.1, forward strand.
GCCGCAACTGCTGGCGTTGCGCTTCGGCCGCCGGCATGACAAGCAGGGGACGCTCGTTCAGGTCGACGATCTCAACGAGCTCGCTTGAGCCGCCTGGCGTACTTTTTGCGGCAGCCACGTTTTTTTCCGATGGAGAGTTTTTTTGCGCCATGAATGTTCTCGGTGAAAACAATGCCAATGAACCCCCGTCTCCTGGGGCGTCGCCTCCAGCCGAAGATGTGGTGCTGCGGCGCTTGGAAAGCGGCGACATCGCAGCGCTGATCGGATTGGAAAGCCAATGCTTTTCTACGGTCTGGCGGGAAGATCAGTTTTTCCTGGCCCTGCGGCAGAAAGTTTTTTTCGCGTTCGGCCTGTTTCTGGAGAATGCGCGCCTTGTCGGCTATATTTCCGTGTATCACCTTGCGGGCGAATTGGAAATATTGAATATTGCGGTCAGCCGGGAGCAGCGCCGCAGAGGCTTTGGCCTGCGTCTGCTGACCGAGGCCCTGCGTCAGGGGCGCGAGCGCGGCCTCGAACGCGCCGTACTTGAGGTGCGGACGAGCAATGCGGCCGCAATCGCCCTGTACGAGCGGCTGGGTTTTTCCCTTGCGGGAAAACGGCCCGGGTATTACGAAGATACGGGAGAGGACGCGCTGATATACGTGGCGCCTCTGCAATAACCCCCCATGAGCGATGGATCGCGAAAAACGCCGGGAGAATCCGCGATGAAGAAAATGATGGCCGCCAACTGGAAGATGTATAAAAACCGCTTTGAGGCCCGCATGATGTTGCAGGATTTGCTCTATTTGGCCAAGGGCCTGCCGGAAGATCGGGAAGTGGTGATTTTTCCGCCCTTCACCTTGTTGGGGACTGTATCGGAGGAGCTCCAGGGCGTCTCCGTTTATTCTTTGGGCGGGCAGGACGTTTACCCCGCCGCCGAAGGGGCTTTCACCGGTGAAATAGCGCCTGGCATGCTTCAGGATTGCGGATGCGCCTGGGTTTTGACCGGCCATTCCGAACGGCGCCACATTTTGGGTGAATCGGATGAGTTTGTGGGAAAAAAGACCGCGTTCAGTCTGGAGAGCGGCCTGGGCGTGGTCCTTTGCGTGGGGGAAACCCTGGAACAGCGCGAGGCGGGGGAACTGAGCGCCGTACTGGCCCGGCAGATGCTCAGCGGACTTGCTTCCGTCGCGGTTGATCTCGCGCCCGCGCGTCTGTGCATTGCCTATGAGCCGGTGTGGGCCATCGGCACGGGTAAGGTGGCCGGCCCGAAAGAAATTCTTGAGGCGCACGCTGAGGTGCGGAAGTGCCTTGAGGAAAAATTTTTGGATAATGGTAATAAAATCCGAATCTTGTATGGTGGAAGCGTGAAACCGGAAAACGCCGCTGAAATTCTGCAACTTGACAATGTGAACGGTGTTCTGGTAGGAGGCGCTTCTTTACAGGCTGAAACTTTCAGCCAGATCATTTTGTCATAACGGCGGCCTGGATCGCCTGGAGGTTTTTGTGCAGACACTGATTTTGACCCTGCATGTCCTGGCGTGCCTGTTCCTCATTGTCCTGGTTCTGCTCCAGTCGGGCAAGGAAGGCATGGGGGTTATTTTCGGCGGCAGTAACACCTCCCTGTTCGGCAGCGTGGGCGCCGGCGGCATTCTGGTGAAAGCCACCGCCGTGCTGGCCGTCGTGTTTATTGTGACGTCTCTTGGCTATACGCTGGCCACGCGCGTTGAAAGCAAGGTTGAATCCGTCATTCTCGCGCCGGGCGTGACGATTGAAGATCTTACGCCGCAGGCGCCCGCGACGCCTCCGGTCCAGCCGGCCCCGGCTCCTGAACCGGAAGCCGCGCCCGCTCAATAAATTTTTGCCGTGGTGGTGGAACTGGCAGACACGCTATCTTGAGGGGGTAGTGCGCTAGCGCGTGAGGGTTCGAGTCCCTCCCACGGCACCATAATTTGACGCCGCGGATCATTCCGCGGCGTTTCGTTTTCCGCCTCCAATCCCTGGGACGTCCCCGGTGGATATCCGGATCGTCGCAAGGGCCATTATGGGAGATTCACAGGTATTTTCCGGTAAGCGAGATCATATGCCCCCGACCCTATTTGTCTTTGACTTGGACGGCACGTTGACCCGCCGCGAGATTCTGCCCGAGTTGGCCGAGCACCTCGGCTTGGCCGAGGAAATGCGCCTGCTGACCCGCCTGACTCTTGAAGGCGTGCTGGATTTTTCGCAATCGCTACGCCTGCGCTTTGCCGTGTTGCGCAGCCTGCCGCTACGGCGCATCCATGAAATTATCGCCGCCATTCCCTTGGTGCCGGAGCTTGAGGATTTCGTCCGCTCGCGGCCGGGGCAATGCTCCTTGGCTACGGGCAATGTGGACGCCTGGATTCGTCCGCTGGTCGAGCGCCTGGGCTGCGCGGCGCATTGCACGCGTTCGTCCTTTTCGGAAATGAGGCCGGGCGCTGGCCTGGCGGGCGGCTGGGAAAGGGACGTTCCACCGATGGAACAGCGACTTATCCATATCCTGGACAAAGGCGAATTGGCGCGGAATCTGAAGCGCACGCACCGTCTGGTGACGGTGGGCGACAGCGATAACGACTTGCCCATGCTGCGCGAGGCGGATATCTCCATTGCCTTTGGCGCGGCGCACGAGCCGCCGCCACACGTACAAGCCGCCGTGGATTATGTGGCGCGGGATGCCAGAGCGCTGCGCAGGCTGCTGGAATATCTGGCGGCGATTGAAGAGGACGAGCCGTTGAGCTTGCCCGAATGGGCGTAGGGTTCGGGCGTTGTGAGAGCCCTCGTTGACGGGGGGTGGTTGGAGTAGGCTGGCATCGGAACCTTGACAAGCCCGTTGTTTCAGCGCAAGAAAAACTTCCGCAGAACGCCGTGCAGGCGCATTGCAAGCCCGAGTGGTGGAATTGGTAGACACAAGGGACTTAAAATCCCTCGGCCGAAAGGCTGTGCCGGTTCAAGTCCGGCCTCGGGCACCATTGGAATTGTTGAAAAAAAGCGTCTTTCGCGAAGTGATGCGGAGGGCGTTTTTCTGGTCTAGCCGACGATGGTCTAACCAGGACCTGATCATATCTATTTTTCCAAATCAACTAGCCGGTCCTCTTAAACGGGAAACCAGGTGCATAGTGTTTAGGGAGCAATACCCCCGAGGCCCGTCCTCAATCGCCATGATGGCGGCTTGCTGCTTCAATTCTGCGGATAGCGCGCTCGCCATAGAACCTCCTCGCCGAATATGCCTATGACGTCCGTCTTTTTCTGCCCTATCCCGTTTTCGATAAGGTGCTCTAGCATGGCCATGTGCCGGTGCTGAACGTCCGCTGACGAAAAAAAGCGGAAGTAAAGCCTCGTGGTTTAGAAAAAATAAAGGGGGGCTTTTAAGCCCCCCCCGGTTGTTATACGGCGCCTTCCATGCCCACGCGCGGGGCAGGATCGTCGATTCGGGGTTTCCCCAAGGCCAGCAGGATGGGGCTGGCCACGAAGATGGATGACAACATGCCCACTAACACCCCCAGAAACATGGTCAGGGCGAAGTCGTGGATAACGCCGCCGCCCAGGAAGAACAGAGCGACAAGCACCATCAGCGTGGTTAGGCCGGTGAGGATGGTGCGGCTCAAGGTCTGGTTGATGCTCTGATTGATGATTTCGTCGAAGGGCGCGTCCTTGCGGATGTGCATCACTTCGCGGATGCGGTCGAAGACGATAATGGTATCGTTCAGCGAATAGCCCACAATGGTGAGCAGGGCGGCCAGGATGTTCAGATCGAACTCCTTGCCCAGCGCCACCAGTACGCCCATGGTGATGAGCACGTCATGGATGATCGAAACGATCGCCCCCATGGCGAAATTCAGGCGCATAAACCAGCAGACGGCCAGCACAACGATCATGGCCGCGGGCACCAGATAGAACATACCCAGGCCCAGCAGGGACAATCCGTACATGGCTCCGCCCAGCACGGCGGCCATAATGCCCGCCGCCACCCAGCGGTGTTCGAAACGGCCGGAGATGTAGATGGCGATGAGCAAAACGGAGAAGAAAATGGCCTCCAGGGCCTTGTTCTTCAGGTCGCCGCCCACTTTGGGGCCGACCTGCTCCAGGCGCTGAATCTTGTAAGTGACACCACTCAGGTGCTGATCCAGGGCGGTGGACACGGCATTGCGGATCTCGTCGCCTGAAGCTTCGGGCACGGAGAGGCGCAACAGGTATTCGGTATCGTCCGAGCCAAAACGCTGTATAGAGAGGCCGGCCAGTTCCTCGGCCGAGGACAGGCTCTGCTTGAGCGTTTCATCCTCCACCGGCCGGTCGAACTTGACCTGCACGATGACGCCCCCGTCAAAGTCAATGCCGTAGCGCACGCCTTTGGTGAGCATAAAGATGACGCTGAGGGCGATCAGGCCGAAGGAAACGACATAGGCGATACGACGGATGCCGATAAAGTCAATTTGTGTGTCCGGGCGTAAGAATCTGAGAGCCATGCGGGTATCCTTCCCTTATTAAATGCTGATGCGCTTGCTTGAGGAAAACCGCATCCAGAGTTCAAAGACAATGCGGGCCACGAAAATGGCCGAGAACATGGACGCGATGATCCCGATGGACAAGGTCACGGCGAAGCCGCGCACCGGGCCGGTGCCGAATTGATAGAGGATGGCCGCGGCAATCAGGGTGGTGAGGTTGGAGTCCACAATGGCGACCATGGCGCGGGAAAAGCCCGCCTCAATGGCGGCCAATGAAGTGAGGCCTTTCCGCATCTCTTCGCGTATTCGCTCGTAGATAAGGACGTTCGCGTCCACGGCCATACCCAGGGTAAGCACAATGCCGGCCAGACCCGGCAGGGTCAGGGTCGCCCCACAGGCGGCCATGCCGGCCAGCAGCAAGAGCATGGTGATGGATAGCGTAAAGTCGGCGATAAGGCCCGACAGGCCATAGTATACGATCATGAACACCACGACCAGCGCGCCGCCCACCACGGCGGCGAATACGCCCTTGTCGATGGATTCCTGGCCCAGCGAGGGGCCGACCGTGCGTTCCTCAAGAAAGCTGACCGGCGCGGGCAGCGAGCCGGCGCGCAGTACAATGGCCAGGTCGCGCGCTTCCTCATCAGTGAACGAGCCGCTGATCTGGGCGCGGCCGCCGGCGATGCGCTCTTGCAAAACCGGAGCGGAATGGACCTTGCCGTCTAGCACGATGGCCAGGCGGCGGCCTTTGTGTTCCGCGGTGATACGCTCGAAAATTTCCGCGCCGCGACTGGTCAGGGCGATGGAAACAATGGGCGCGCCCAAATCGCCGGTGCTGCGGAACGCGTCCGCCAGGTATTCTCCGGTAAGCAGCGGCGTTTTTTCCACGGCAATGGGCACGGTGGCCTGTTCGCCGGTCCGGCCGCGCACCAGCAACGGCAGCACCTCCACGCCGGGCGGCACCCGGCCCTGGAGCATCTGTTCTTCGCTGACGCCTTCGCGCACCAGGCGGAATTCCAGCAGGGCGGTCTGGCCGATCAACTGTTTGGCGCGCTCCACATCCTGCAAGCCGGGCAGCTGCACCTGGATGCGGTAGCCGGCTTCGCGCCGGATGTCCGGCTCGGTCACGCCGAACTGGTCGATGCGGTTGCGGATGGTGGCAATTGCCTGATCCAGCGTCAACGCGGCCTGGTAGTCCTTGGCCGCTTTGGTGTAGCGCAGGGTGTAGCGCCGTTGGTTGGCGGCAATAGGTTGCGACTCCGCCGCTTCCAGAAATGAGAAGCGGTCCCTCAACAGGGCTTCGAACTGGCTATTTTGTCCCGCGTTGGGCAGGACCAGCACCAGGCTGCCGTCAGCCGTCACCTGCGGCCGCATTATCGTGATTTTCCGTTCACCGGCCAGATCGCGAATTTCA
>JAVBVM010000049.1:0-4878 GCA_031554295.1 Desulfovibrionaceae bacterium
GTTCGCGGCAAGTTGCTTGATGACTACTCCATTGAAATCAGTTCCGGCCTTGGCCCCCTGGCCGGGAAGATCTGGCGCATCGGTTTGATGGGCCATACCGCCCGCAAGGAAAACATCGATAGGCTGCTGGATGCCCTGAAAAAGGTGCTGTAAGCGAAACGAAAGAGGGGGGCGCTAAACCCCCCTTCTTCTTTAAAAATGCCGCGCGAACGCGCAAGTTTTAAAAAAGGGCCTGATCGTCAAGGAAAATGGTGACCGGCCCCCAATTGATCAGCTCCACATCCATATCGGCCGCGAATACGCCGCACCGCACCCGGCCGGGCAGACGGGCTTGCATGTCGGCGGCGAGCCGTTCGAAAAGTCCCCTGGCCACATCGGGCGGCGCGGCGTCGAAGGAAGGCCGCCGGCCCTTCCGGCAGTCGGCGTACAGCGTGAACTGCGAAACCAGCAGCAGCTTGCCGGCTCCATTGTTCCAGTCACGCAGGCTCAGGTTCATTTTTCCCGCTTCGTCCGGAAAAATCCGCAGATCCAACGCCTTTTCCAAAAAGGCGCCCCACTGGGGCAGATTGGGCAGGTCGGCGTTATCGTTTCCGCCAAAACCGGCCAGCGCAAGCAGCCCGGCCTGGATGGAGGCCGTGACGTTCCCATCAATGCTGACTGAGGCGCGGCGCACGCGCTGGAGCAGCAGACGCATCAGGAGGGTTCCGTTCCGGAGCCGGAATCCGGCATCCGCTGGCCCGAAACATGCCGGCCGGTGGAATGCATGACCCCGTCGGCGGCTTCCTTGGCCGAAGCCCGGGTGGTGCCGGCGGAAACGTCGCCCTTGGCCTGTTTGCGCTGAAGCTCCTCGGCCAGGAGGAGGCGGCGCAAAATTTTGCCCACCGCGGATTTGGGCAGTTCAGCGCGGAACTCCACGGTACGGGGCACCTTATACTGCGCGAGCTTTTTTCGGCAGTGGGCGATGACCTCTTCCTTGGTCAGGGTCACGTCGGGCTTGGGCACCACGAATACCTTGATGGTTTCGCCCCGGGTGCCGTGCGGCACGCCCACGGCCACCGCTTCGAAAATTTTAGGATGCTCGGCCAGCACTTCGTCAATTTCGCGCGGGTACACGTTGAACCCGTTGACAATGTACATATCCTTCTTGCGGTCCAGGATATAGTAGAAGCCATCCTCGTCCATGCGGGCGATGTCGCCGGTGTAGAGCCAGCCGTTGCGCAACGCGCCGGCGGTTTCGTCCGGGTGGTTCCAGTAGCCCAGCATCACCTGCGGGCCGCGAAGCACCAGTTCGCCCGGAACACCCGGCGGCACGGGCACGCTGCCCACTTCCATATCCACCACCTTGGCCTCGGTCCAGGGAATGGGCAGGCCAATGGAACCGCGGCGCGCCGTATCGTCAAGGGGGTTCAGGTGCGTGACGGGCGAAGCCTCGGTCAGGCCGTAGCCTTCGATAATGCGGCCGCCGGTCAGTTCGGCGAATTGGGCGAATTTGTCCACCGGCATGGGCGCGGAACCGGAAATGCAATAGCGGATGGAACGCAGGTCATAGTCGGCGATATTTTTTTGCTGGAGAAGCGAAATATACAGCGACGGGGCGCCGGGGAAGATGGTGGGTTTATACTTTTTGATCAGCTCCAGCACGTCCTGCGGCGCATAGCGCGGCACGGGAATGAGTAGGCCGGCGAGCCAGGCGGACAGCAGAAGGCAGGTGACCAGGCCGTAGACATGAAACAGGGGCAATACGGCCATGATGGCGTGGTTTTCTTTTTCCGTTGCCTGCAGGATAATGGAAAGCTGGCGCGTATTGATGCTCAGGTTCCAGTGCGTGAGCATCACGCCTTTGGAAACGCCGGTTGTGCCGCCGGTATATTGCAGCACGGCAAGATCCGACTGCGGCTGGTCAATCGGGCAAACATAGCGTTTTCTGGAAGCAATGAGCGCCTTCCAGGGGAGGACGGTTTTCCCGTCAAAAGGCACGGGAAGCAAGCCCTTTTGCCGTTTCAGCTTATAGTCGTGCAACTTGTTGTAGGGAAAGGACAGGGCGTCGGAAAGGCGGGTGATGAAGCATTTTTGCACGGGCAGTTGCCCCAGCAGAGGGGCGAGCTTGGGCCAGATCAGATCGAAGGCGATGACGAATTTCGCGCCGCTGTCCCGGATCTGGTGCGACAGTTCCGCTTCCATGTAGAGGGGATTGGTCAGGGTCACCACGCCGCCCGCCTTGAGCACGCCCCAGAAGGCAAGCACAGTCTGCGGCAGATTGGGCATGATGATCGCCACGCGATCCCCGCGCTCCAGCCCGTGCGCGCGCAGAGAAGCGGCAATGCGCTCGGCCTGGGTTTGCAGTTGCGCATAAGTAATTTTTGAGCGATGAAACGCCATGGCAACCCGCCGGGGCGCGAAGCGCGCGGCGCGGTCCAGCATGGCGTAAAGTGGTTCGGGCTCAATGCCGGGCGCGAGCGCGGCAAACTCGTTCGTATATTGGGGGGTGGCGCCGGGGAGGATGCTCTCGGCGGAAGGTTTGGCAGACATGGGACACCTGTGAAAAACGCCTCGTTGGAGTGTGCTTGGAAAAAAACCGTGGGATTGTCTACCCCAGCTTGGGTCGGGATGCAAGCACCCCATCCGCAAGCGCTGAGTTAAGCCGCAATCCATAGTATGAGCAATGGGCCATTTTGTCATTATTCCGTGTCAGGCCCGCCCGGCGCGGATCTCATGCAGGTTTTGCCGCATAATCTCCGCGCTGTCCCCGCCTTCCTTGCCCGAAGTCAAACCAATCCACGGCCGTTTTATGGATCTATTTGACAGGGTGGCGTCAAGACAATATACTTCAAGGTTCTCCGTAGTAAAAAAGCGCATGTGGCGCATCGGAGAGATCGCAACGGGCCCATAGCTCAATTGGCAGAGCCCCCGGCTCATAACCGGGTTGTTGCAGGTTCGACTCCTGCTGGGCCCACCACCGCCCGCCCTGGTTGCCGCCAAGGCCGAGGAGACGGTATGCTCGCCCCGTTCCCCAGTCAGACAGTCATTGCCGCGATTGAAGCCCTTGCCCCGCTCGCAGCCGCGGCGCCCTGGGATCATTCCGGCGTGCAGCTCGCCGGCAAGCGGCCTTCGGTCACGTCCCTGGCGGTATGCCTGGAGCCTTCCCCAAAAATGATCCGGGCCGCCCTGACGGCCGGGGCCGACTTCATTCTGTCGCACCATCCTTTGAGCATGGCTCCGCAATTTTTTGACGCTTCTTCAGAAGCGTATCAGCAAGCGGTAACTGAAACACTTTCCGCCGGAGCCTGGCTGTACAGCGCGCACACCAGCCTGGATGCGAACCCGCGCGGCCCGGCGGCCTGGCTGGCGGAGGATCTTGGCCTCGTCAGCGCCAGTATTCTGGAAACAACCCTGCGCATCCGGCCGCAGACCTTCTGCATCCTGACGGAACAAGGGCCGGACCCGACCTGGCGGAACCTGCCCGGCGTTCTGGAGTCGCGGGTTCTGGGAACCTCCCTGGTCGTCACCTGCGAAGCCGGAAACTGGCCGGCCGTTCGAGAGGCCATCCGGGCCAGCCACCTTGGTCAGGCGGCTCCACTCTGCCTTGCGGCCGAGCCTGAACTGCCGGATCGCGAATACGGTTTCGGCCTCATCGGGGGGCTGCCGAAGGCGCTGCCTTTTGAGGAATTTTGCGATCGGGTGCGCGCCCTGGCGCGCCTCAACCAATTGACCGTCTGCGGCCCCAAGCCCGCCCAGGTTCGGCGGGTGGCCATCTGCGGCGGTTCCGGCTCCGCCCTCGCTCCCGCGGCCTTTGCCGCCGGCGCCGACGTGTTGGTGACCGGAGACGTGAAATACCACGCCGCGCTTGAAAGCGCGGGTTGTATGCTTGATGTGGGCCATTTCAGCCTGGAAGAGGAAATGATGCGTCGCCTGGCCCGGCGCCTGGAAGCGGATTTGCCCGGATTGCCGGTTTTTTTTCTCGCCGGATCCGACCCGTTTTCACCGGCCTGCGCCGCAAAACAATAATCGACTTTTAACCGTTGCCCCTGCCGAAAAGGAGGATGGACTTGAGCCTCTACCTGAAACAAATTGAACAACTGGTCGCCCTGCAGCATGTTGACCACGAAATGCACGGCATCCGCACCGCCCTGAAGAACGCGCCCAAGGAAGTCGAGGAGATCCGCAAGCGCTTCAAAGATATGGATGCTCAGCGTGCGCGCCTGGTGGAAAAGGTCGAATACCTCAAAGAACAGGAAAAACGCCTGGGCTTTGAAATCGACGACGACAGCAGCCGCATCAAAAAGAGCAAGAACAAACTCATGCAGGTCGGCAATACCCGCGAATACCACGCCATGATGCGTGAAATGGATAATATGGAGCGCTCCAACCGCTCGCGCGAAGAAGAAAAAACCGCCCTGCTCGAGGAACTCCAGCGCCAGACCGAAGCCCTGGAAGCCCTCGATGTGCATTACAATACCCTCAAAACCGAACTTGAGGAAAAAGAAGGCAGCCTCGACGCCCGCGTGACCGAAGCGGAAAAATCCCTGGATGCCCTCAACGGCCAGCGCGCCAGCGCCTGCGCCGCCGTGCCCGCGCCCGTGCTCTCCCGCTACGAATTCATCCGCCAGCGCCTGGAAAATCCGGTCATCGTCCCCGTCATCGAGCAGGGCATTTGCACCGGCTGCCACGTCGCCATCCCCCCCCAAAGCTACATTGAACTCCAGAAAGGACAGCAGATCCTCAGTTGCCCCAACTGCCAGCGCTTGATCTACTGGAGCCGGCATTTCAGCGAAGCGAAGGCGGAGGAAGTGGCGGAAGAGAAAGAGTAAAGGCAGCGCCTCCGGCGGGCCAGCGGGGCGGGGCGCCGGGGGGCCCGCCGGGGGCCGACTTTTTTTAGCG
>JAVBVM010000176.1:0-4329 GCA_031554295.1 Desulfovibrionaceae bacterium
GACCGCAAGGTGATCTACCAGTTCGAGGAACTGGACGAGATTGTCCCGGCCTACGCGGTAACCGTGCACAAGTCGCAGGGCTCGGAATATCCGGCTGTGGTCATGGTCTTGTTGTCCCAGCACTATATGCTTTTGCAGCGCAATCTGCTGTACACGGGAGTGACGCGCGGCCGTAACCTGGTGATACTGGTGGGCGAGCCGCGCGCCTTGCGCATGGCCACCAAAAACAACCGCATGCAGCGCCGCCATACCTGGCTGGCACAGCGCCTGCGCCGGGGCTTGCCCCTGCTTGGCGACAACCCGTCGCCGCTGACGGATGAGATTGGGCCGGCGCAGCCGGAAAATGATGAAGATGAGGGGCGTTGGGCGCAGGCGCCCTCTGATGATGGCTATTTGGGTGAATATTTTTAAAGGAGCCGCCGGTGAAACTGGATTATAACACCATGGAGGGTATTTTCACGGAAGTGGCCCGCTACCGGAACGCGCCCGGCGCGATCGGTTTTTCCTGTCACTTTTTCTCCACCCGCATGGCGGAGAGCGAGAACGTCAAGCTGCTGGCCGTGAACGGCGTGGCCCCCGGCCGGGAAAGCATCCGGGACAATAGCTACCCTTTGCAGGTCAGGCGCTACTCCGCTACCTTGAAAGACAACGCCAAAACCGGCCGTGCGGGTTTTTTTGCAGTGGATGCAGGGCCCCCAAGGGCAGGAAATGGTGGAAAAATTTGGTTACGTGGGGAACTAGGGCGTTCGCGTCCGGCATTGTATTTCTGCTCTTCAGAGCGGTTTCGCTTTGAGATCGTCGTGGCGAGCAACGCTCGCCTATGACGATCTTGCGGGCGTCGCGACGCTTCGCTCCGCACCACCAGAGCATTTTGACCATATGGGCAATTTCAGTGTAAAAGTGTTCTAACCCGGAGGCGCTATGGGCAAGAATCAAAGCAATCCACGTTTTCAGGCGCGCTACGGCTTTTTTCTCATTCTGCTGCTGACCCTGCTGTTGGCCGGCTGCCCCAAGCCTGGCCCGGTGCCGGTGCGCTGGCAGCCCGAGGGACAACCGCAGGATCTGGGCGTATTCGCGCAGTTGATCGGCGAAGAGCGGCCCCTGGTATCTCCTGAGGTGCAGGCGCGCGCCGATGAGTCCGCCAATCGACGGCTTTTCGCGCCATGGCGGCAAACTCGCACGGGCGTGAGCGCGGCCACGGTGGCCCCGTACGGCATAGTCGAAGGAAAATTCACACCGCGCGGTTTCGCGGAAAACCTCCAGCCATGGAATGCCCTTCTGTGGGAAGCGGTGGCGCGTAATTGCAACGCGACGGCCTTTCCGTCCCTTGCGCCGCGGGGCGTGGTCACGGGCCAAATAGGCGGGGCGGCCCCGAACAGCGCCATCATTACGCAGAACACCGCTTTACGCGTATTGCCCACCTTGCGGCCGATGTTCGTTGATCCGGCCAAGGCCGGGCAGGGCTATCCTTTTGACATGCTCCAGAATTCCGCCATCTGGGTGGGCACGCCGGTTTACGTGGCGCATTCCTCGGCGGACGGCGCCTGGTATTATTGCGAAGCGGCCTATGCTTCGGGTTGGGTGCCGGCGCGGGACGTGGCTTTTGTGGATGATGAGTTCCGCGTCCAGTATGAAAACGGGCGCTACGTGGCCATTCTGCGTGATGAAAGCCCAATCCGCGACTCTTCGGGCAATTTTCTGACTCTGGCGCATATTGGCGCCGTTTTTCCGCTGGCGCGTTGGGTGCCGGACGAGCCGCTCTCCATCATGGTGCCGCGTCGCGATCTTTCCGGCCATGCCGTGATCGAGGACGTGCCGCTGGAAGAAGGTACCGGCGCGGTGAAGCCCCTGCCTATGACCCCGGCCCTGCTGTCGGCCGTGGGTAACCGCATGATCGGCAAGTCCTATGGCTGGGGCGGCTTGTATGAGGACCGCGACTGTTCGGCCACCCTGCGCGATCTGTTCGCCGCCTTTGGCTTCTGGTTGCCGCGCAATTCGGCGGCCCAGGCCAAAGCCGGCCTGAGCGTGAGCCTGGAAAAAATGTCCGGAAGCGAAAAAGAGCGCGTCATCCGCGAACAGGGCAAGCCCTTCCGCACCCTGGTCTGCATGCCCGGGCATATCGGCCTTTATATAGGCCAGTGGCAGGGCAAGGCCGCCATGTATCATACCATCTGGGGCCTGCGCACCATGGACGGAGAAACGGAAGGTCGGCTGGTGATTGGGAGAACCGCGATCACTTCGCTGGATCCGGGAAAGGACATACCGCAGGTGAAAACCATGTTGATCGACCGCATAAGCTCTCTGGCCGTGTTGGGAGAGGCGGATTGACCCTTTCTCTCCAAGGGCGGCGTCCGGCGCCGAGGCGCGTGGTCGTTGGCGAAATGTAGATAATTTGTATACATTACACGCCGGATCCGTTATTGTATTTCTCATTGCGCGTTGTTCCGGCGCGGCTCCGAACTCTTTTGGCCGCGTAAATTAGCGTAGCAGTCGGAGATATATGTTTTTCTCTCGAATTTTCGATCGAACGGTCGGACCGCTGTTGTCCGGTATCTTCGATTTGTCCATATTTCATGCCATCCGGTCCGCCCTTGCGGCCACCATGCCTTTCGTACTGCTGGGTTCATTCGCCATTCTGCTGAACAATTTCCCCTTGCCCGCCTACCAGGAAAAAATGCTGGAGTTGTTCGGCCCCGGCTGGAAAAATTTCGGCGCCTCCATGTGGAACGCCACCTTTGGCGTTATGTCCCTGATCATGGCCTTTGGCATCAGCCAATTCATGGCCGAGCAGCACAACCGCCATCACCCCACGCGTTACATCAATCCGGCCATTGCCGGACTGGTGGGTTTTGGGTCGCTGATGGGCCTGTTCGAGATGCCGGCCGGGCAGATCCCTCAAATGTGGACGGGCGTGGCCGGGCTATTTGTCGCCATGCTGGTTTCCGTGCTGGCTTCGCGTCTGCTGCTGGCCTTGGGTTCCATGAAAAAGCTCCGCCTGCATCTTTTAGCGGGCAGCCCGGATCAAACGATACCCCAGGCATTCGAAGCCATGTTCCCGGGCGCGCTCACCGTGGCGGTGTTCGCCTGCATCGGGGCGGCGCTCAGCCATTGGGATGTGTCTCTGCATGGGCTGATCCACGATATTCTGCGCTATCCTTTCGAACGCACCGGCGACACGCTTGGCCGGGGCCTTCTCTACACCTTCGCCATACAGATCCTCTGGTTTTTCGGCGTACACGGCGCCAATGTGCTTGACCCGATTACCCACGGCATCTACGAGACCATGATGGCGGCCAACGTAGCGGCGGCCGCGGCCGGCGACGTGTTGCCCCACGTTGTGACCAAGACCTTTCTTGACTGTTTTGTCTTCATCGGCGGCACCGGCGCTACCGTAAGTCTGGCGGTGGCCCTGCTGGTCTTCGGCCAGACGCCGGAGCGCAAGCGGCTGGCCTTGCTGGCCCTGTTGCCCGGCATATTCAACATCAACGAACTGCTCATTTTTGGCCTGCCGGTCATTTTGAACCCGATTATGCTGCTTCCCTTCGTGCTCGGGCCGTTGATCCTGGGGGGCCTCAGCTATCTGGTGATTTCGCTCGGCATTGTACCGGGCACCAGCGTCGCCGTGGACTGGGTGACGCCGGTGCTCTACAATTCCTATCTGGCCACCGGCTCGCTCAGCGGGACCGTATTGCAGGCGCTGAACATCATTTTGGGCGTGCTTATATACGCGCCCTTCGTAATTATGGGCGACCGCTTCCAGAGCGTGACCCTGACCGCGGCATTCCAGCAACTGTTCAAGCGGGCCTGCACCTATGTCACCGGGCCCACGGGCCAGCGCTGCCTGGACCGCGCGGATACGGCCGGTTCGCTCGCGCGCGGCCTGGTGGTGGACCTGGAAGAGGCGTTTGACAAGGATCGCGGCCTGTATCTTGAATTCCAACCGCAAATCGCGGCCACGGCCCATAAGGTGATGGGCGTGGAAGCCCTGATGCGCTGGGAACACCCGCGCCTGGGGAATATCCCCGCCCCGATCACGGTGGCCCTGGCCGAAGACGCCGGCCTTATCCACCGGCTTGGCGACTGGGTGCTGGACCATGCCTGCGCCACCCGTCGGAAATGGCTGGACCGGGGCATTGGCGAAATTGTCGTGGGAGTCAACCTCTCAGCCATGCAGATAGACGCGGGGCTGCCCGGCCGGGTTGCCGCCGCCCTGGGGCGCTATGACCTGTCGGAAAGCCTGCTGGAGCTGGAGGTCACGGAATCCGCCGGCCTTGATCTGGCCGGCGACAGCACGGAAATTTTGAAAAAGATCAGCCGGACGGGCGTCAG
>JAVBVM010000088.1:0-11416 GCA_031554295.1 Desulfovibrionaceae bacterium
ACTACCATTATTGATCCAGCCGCCGCTCACCATAAAGGTCACCGTGCCGCCGCGTATCTCCACTGTATTGCCGTTGGCCGCGCCGCCGCTGCCGCTGCCGGCTTCGCCGCCGTTTATCCAGCTTACGCTACCCGCGTTGAAGACCACGCTGTTGCCCGTAGCGCCTCCGGCGGAGGCGGTCCCGCCGGCGATACTGGCATAAGCGGAGGTAAAAGTACCGCCGTTTATCACGACGCGGTGATTGTTGGCCGTGCCGGTTCCCCGCCCAAGGCCACCGTACACATCGTGGTCGATGGTGCCGCCGTTGATGGTGACCGTGTTGTTGTCCGCACTGCTGGGGTTGGCGCCCACGCCGCCGATGACTCGGCCTAGGGTGCCTCCGTTGACGGTGACCGTGTTGCCGCTGGTGCCGGAGGCCGGAAACAGGGAGTTGGGAGCATTACCTACCGGATCGGGGAGCAAGGGGTAATCCCCGGCCTGGTTATAGGTGATGGTTTCTGGAGCAGCCGCCCAGGCCGGTACAACGGCCGCGCCAAAAAGGAAAAGACCGCACAGAACAAAGCTGGAAAGCGGGATTCTGGGTTTCATACCCCATGCAAGACGCAAAAAAATTCCGCGCGATGTATCGGCGGAACAATGCAGCAGACCACGAATGCGGCTATAAAGTGGAGTTAAGAGAGAGAGAGAGAGAGAAGCAAGAAAAATACCGGTGTCACAAATTTCCGGCCGGGAGGTGTTCCGCCCGGACGGTGATTCTGACTTGGCGGCGGCTCTGCTGACGGAGAAACTGTTAATCATACTCCACCCCGTTGATAAATATAGGTTGCGGTATCCTGTCTCAAATCCCCAGCAATAGATGTAATAATGGCAAACGCGTATCACGATATAACATGCCGGTCAACGCGTGGCCCTTCTCCCGCGTGGAGAAATCCCCCTGCAATGCACAAATGTGAGAGCTTCTGTACAGGGCCATGTTTTTCGCCTTCACTCTCCTGCCCGGCGGCTCCTAAAAAAGCTTGCCATCATGCTGGTAATGGCCCTACTTAAAAGTAGGGTAAGTAGGGATTTTTTACAAGGAGGACACGATGAACAATCTATTGGTTGATAACGCCAAGGTAATGGCCAAAGGGCAAATTACCTTGCCGAAAGATATCCGCGAAGCTCTGGGCGTTCAGACCGGCGACCGGGTTACGCTGATTCGCAAGGACGATCAGGTGATCATGATGAATTCCGCCGTCTATGCCATGAAAATGCTGCAAACCGCCATGGCGGGTGAAGAGGAAAAGGCCGGGCTGCAATCCGAGGAAGACGTCACGGCCATGATCGCCGCAATGCGCGATGAGGAAAAAGAGTAATGCGGCTTCTTGTTGACACCAACATTTTGGTTTCCGCCGCGCTTTTCCCGGACAGCGTGCCCGCGCGGGCCTTCACGAAAGCCGTTACGCCGCCGCTGAAGCCGCCGGGTACGTGTGACCGCTGTGGAAAGTGTCGGAGTGGTCGGCATTCCCCGCCGGAATATTTTCCGGAATCAGCGCTTGAACAGCTTTTCCAGATCGGCCGCGCCAAAGGCGCGCACCGCCGGCCGGCCGTGCGGGCAGAACCTGGGGCAGCCAATGGCTTGCCACTGGGCGATCAGCCCGGCCGCCTCGTCCGGCGTCAGGACTTGCCCGGCCTTGATGGCGGCTTTGCAGGCCATCATGTTCCAGATTTCCGCCATGCCCCGCTCATCGGGATGAAGGCGCGCCGCCAGCGCCTCGCGCAGGAAAGCCAGGGCGTCCGCCCGGTCCAGCAAGGAAGGAATGCCCCGCACCAGGGCCACACCGCCGCGTTGCGCAACGTCAAAGCCAAGCGCGGCAAGGATGTCCGTCACCCGCATCAGCTGCTCGGCCTCGGCCGGGTGCAGGGGAAGCTCCAGCGGCAGGGCGAGCAGCTGGCTGCCAACGCCGTCCGGCTTGCTCAGGCGGGTTTCCAGAATAATCTCGTGCACCGCGTGCTGATCGAGCAGCAGCAGGGTGTGGCTGCCGTCCAGCACCACCAGATAGGTGTTCGCCACTTGCCCCAGGTAGGTATGGCCGCCCGCCCGCAAGGGCCGGACCGAGGCGGCGGGTACGGGCGCGGAAACGGGAATATGCCCGGAAACCGGCCCTTCGTTCGCTCCGGCCGGCATTTCCGCCGCGCCGCGCGCAACGGGGGGAGTTTCCCAAGGCGGCCGCGAAAACGCTTCATATAATTCACCGGCCGAAGCTCCGCGCGCCAAATCCGTCCCGCTCCGGCCGGGCTCCCCAGGCGTGAAGCCGAGATCCGGCTCGGGCAGCGGCTGGACCAGGCCCGTGGGCTGTTCGGCCGGGCCGCTTTTGCCGAAACGCATCACCCCTTCCGTGCGATCCGCCCGGCCCCAGAAGCCTTGCGGCCTTTGTCCGTCAGAAGTTTCCCGCGCGCCCGACTCTTCCGCCGCCGTGTAGGTCCGCCGCACGGCCTGTTCCACGGCGGAACGCACCGCCCCGAACACGGCCCGTTCGTCCCGGAAGCGCACCTCGCTTTTGGCCGGATGCACGTTCACGTCCACGGCTTCCGGGTCAATTTCGAGGAACAGCGCCACCTGCGGGTATTCCCGGCCCAGCAGGCAGCCGGAATAGGCGTCGCGCGCCGCTTTCAGCAACAGCCGGTCGTTCACCGGGCGGCCGTTGACATACAGCCAGATGCGGTCGGCCCGGGGCTGGGCCACGGAGGGCGCGGCGGCCAGGCCGTGCACGCGCATGTCCGGAAAGTCGCGCTCGAACGGCTCAAGCGCCTCGTGGATGGCCGGCGGCCAAAGCGCGGCCAGGCGGCGCAGGGCCGAATGCCCGGCCACAAACCGCAGCGCCTCGCGCCCGCCCGCGAACAGGGTGAAGCCGGTGGACGGCCGGGCCAGGGCCAGGCGGGCGAACCAGTCCTGGCAGCGCTTGAATTCCGTGGCCGGGGTTTTCAAAAATTTCAGGCGGGCCGGAATATTGGCGAACAGATCGCGCACCTCCACCACCGTACCCTGGCGCAAGGCGGCCGGTCCCCGGGCGATCACCCGGCCGTGCTCGATTTCGATGAAGGCGCCCACGCCTTGCCCGTCGCCTTCCCCGGCCGGGGCCGAGGTCATGCGGAAGCGCGAGACCGAGGCGATGGACGGCAGGGCCTCGCCCCGAAAACCATAGCTGGCGATGGCGGACAAATCGGCCAAAGAGGCCAGCTTGCTGGTGGCGTGCCGGATGACGGCCAGTTCCATTTCCTCGGCCCGCATGCCCGCGCCGTTGTCGGCCACGCGAATCAGGGCCTGGCCGCCCTCTTCCAGGGTACCGTCGATGGCGGTCGCGCCCGCGTCCAGGCTGTTCTCGACCAGCTCTTTCAGCACGCTGGCCGGCCGCTCCACCACCTCGCCGGCCGCGATCTGGTTTTGCAGCTCCGGCGGCAGGACGGCGATGGGGCGTTTCGCGGTATTTTGTTCCGATGTCATGAGAAAATCCAATGGCGGCCGTTTATCCCGCCATGGCGGAGGTCCGCTGAAGAAGCGCTTCCTTGAGCACCGCCGCCTGGTTGCGCTCGGCATCTTTCGCGCCGAACAGCAGGGTCACCTTGCTCCTGCCGCGCAGACGCTCCAGCAGATCGGCCACAGCCGCCGGCGTTTGTTCGAGTTCGGCCAGATAGCGGCGCCTGAATTCGGGCCAGTCCGGGCTTTCGTGGTGGAACCATTTCCGCAGGCCGTCGCTCGGGGCCACGTCCCGGCTCCACAAATCCACTTTCGCCGCCTCTTTCGCCAGGCCGCGCGGCCACAGCCGGTCCACCAGGACGCGGAAGCCGTCTTCGGCCGACCAGGGGTCATATACGCGCTTCAGCAGAATTTCCATGTGCCTCCACGCGCGGCGGGTTCGCCTATTGCGCCCTATTGCGCCAGATCCCGCAGAAAGGTCAAAAAATCGGCCGAGGCCCGCTCTTCGCCCTGGATGCGCGCCTGATGGAGCAGCACGGCGGTATTGCCCGCGCTGTCCGAAACCTCCCGCAGCAGGGCCGTGGCCGGCGAATCGCCGCCCCGGCAGCGCAGGGCCAGGCGCCAGTCCGCCCCGTATTCGGACCATTCCAGGGAACACGCCCGTTCGGGAGCGCTTGGGCAGGCGGCCAAAGCTTTTATGTCGGCGCAGGTGAAGCGCCCCCGGCCCGGCCCGGCGATGCCGCGCAACAGGCCGTCCGCCCCGGCGGCAACCAGGGGCAGGGCCATGAAGGCGCGATCCGGCTGGCGGGATGTCCCGGCCGGCGTCTCCTGAACTATGCCCCGCGCCGCCACGGACGCCGATGACGACGAGGAGGGCAGACCCTCCATAATCAAATCAAGCCGGTCCGCGCAGGATTCCAGCCGCAGCACCAACTCGGCCGCCTGCCGGGAAAGGGCCGCGAATTCATCCAGCCAGGCGGGCCGTTCGGTCTCCGCATTGCCCAGGGGCGCGGCGGATGCGACAGGCGCGGGCATGGCCGGCGGATCGAGCGGAACGGAAACCGCCGGCCCGCAGTTGCCGTCCGGCTGGCCCGAAGCGGACTGGCCGCCCAGCGCGCTGCCCAGTTCCTCCAGGCGCGTGAGCACGGTGCCCTGCTTCTGGGCGAGGCCCACCAGGCTTTGGGCCATGTCGCTCATGGCCGAGGTATAGAGGGGCGGCAATTCGATCTGCAAGCCCGGGTCCGCTTTTCTGTGCGGGGCGTCGGGCGGAATCCAATCGAATTCCGTTGCCAGACGGGCGCGCACCTCGGGCACCGACATGCCGGTGGCGAACAGATCCCGGATGCGCAGGCAGACGTCGCGCGCGCGCTCGCCGAAGCGGATGGGTTTGCCCAGGTTGGCCACCGGGATGCAGCCCGGAAACTTGCGGCGGTAGCTTTTGACCGTGGTGACGGAAACGCCCAGCAGGGTGGCCAGTTCGAGATGCGTGAAGAATTCCGGTGTGTTCATACAGGTATCCAAAAATCAGCGGAATTGGTCCTTATTTCGGTCATCGCGCCGGAAATCCCCGGATTTGCCGTCAGGCAGGAAGTCGCCTTTCGTCTTTTTATTGAACGCGGACTTGTCCCGCGCAAAGTCGATCAGCCAGGAGACTATCAGATAGCCGACCACCGCGCAGGCGGCGATGCCGAAAATGGAAGCCACGGGGCCCAACTCAGGGAGCGAAACCATAAAACACCGCCTCAGCGTTTGGCCGGAGCCGGGGCGCCCGGCCCGGATTCGGTCGAGGAAAAGGGAAGCAACGCAATGCCCGGGCAAAAGGCGCACGTCCCGTCCGCGCGCGCATAGCGGGTATCGCAGACCGGGCAAAAAGCGCGCGCTTCCGGGTCGTCGCTCACGGACGCGGCGTCGGGCCGGGGAACCTCACCATACAGATCTTCCAGCATTCTGGCAAAGGCGACCGTTTCCGCGCTTTGGCCGGCTTCAGACTCGCCCTCTTCCAGCGCCCGCCGGAGATAGGTTTCGCGCAGCCATTTTTGGGCGCGCTTCGGGCCGATCAGCGCGGCGGCCACGGCCAGCGGGTGGTAGCCCTCGAAAAGCCAGGCCGGCAGTTCCGCGGCGCAACGCAGCGTGACCGGCGGGTAGAGCAGCAGATAAAGCGCTCTGCCCAGGCGCGTCCATTTCCGATCCGGGAACAGGCGCGCATGGCAGCCGCGCCACACCGCCACGGTCATCCAATTGCAGATATAGACCGCGCCCAGAGCCGGGATGATCACATAGTCGAACGATTGGGAGATCACCGCCAGGGGCATGAGGACGACCAGCGCGACGAACAGCAGGGTGGCGCTGATGGAGCAACTGAAGAGCAGATCCTTGGCCGGGAAGACGCGCTTGGCCAGGGCCCGCGCGTCATGACTCAGTCCTCCGGTTTTCCCGGCTTCCGGCGGGGGCGGCAGGGCAATCCCGGTGAACAAGGGCACGGGATTCAGAAATACCCATCGCCAGGCGCCGAAAGTGAAGGCCAGTCCCCTGCCCGGCGGCCGCCAGCCCAGGAAAGAGCGCGACAGCCACAAACGTTCCTTGGGCAAACGGACAAAGCACTCCAACAGGATAAGAATCCACAGAAAAAGGTACAGGAACTGCAAGGTTGTCATTTGCCGGGATATACCCTACGGCCGGAGCGCGGGCAAGGGGTTATTCGCC
Source organism: Desulfovibrionaceae bacterium (assembly GCA_031554295.1). Classification (GTDB taxonomy): domain Bacteria; phylum Desulfobacterota; class Desulfovibrionia; order Desulfovibrionales; family Desulfovibrionaceae; genus JAVBVM01. The sequence continues at coordinate 6,161 of JAVBVM010000088.1, forward strand.
GTCCGCCGGTCCTTCATCCATGGGGAAATCCACCCGGATCTTGTAGAATTTTTCGGCCGGCAGGTTGAGGATGGGGATGCCGGTCTCGGCCGTGATCTCGTCCAGGGTTTGGCACACGGATTCCCAGGACGGCCCGATCAGGGTGAACCACACATTGTACTCGTGCTCGCGCAGATAATTGTGCGTCACGCCCTTGCGGGCGTTGACCGCGCCGATGAAGCCGTCCAGAGCCTCCGGCCCGACTTTGGCCGCGCACAGCGTGGAGCGGAAGCCCAGGGTGGAGGACTGGAAATTCGGCCCGATGCGCCGGATAATGCCTTTGCCCCGCAAGGCGCGCACGTGCGCCAGCGCTTCGGCCTCGGTCAGGCCCAGGCGTCGGCCGATCGCCGCATAAGGGCGCGATTCAAGCGGAAAATCCGACTGGATGATGTCGAGAATGCGCCGCTGGTCGGCATTCAGGCTGCGCGGGCTCGGTTTGTCCGGCTTTTTATCCATGGCGAACGCCCCTTGCCTCGCGCTTCGGCTCGTAGGTGCAGAGAGGCTCGGCCGCCAGATGGTCGCCGTGCATGGCATAGGCGCGCGCCCGGCAGCCGCCGCACACTTTGTGGTATTCGCAGACGCCGCACTTGCCCTTATAGGCGGCCGGCGTGCGGAATTCCCGAAAATAGCCGGAGTTTTTCCAGATCTCCGGAAAGGGCGTTCGCCGCACGTTCCCGCAATCCAGTTCCAGATAGCCGCAGGGCTGCACCTGGCCCACGTGGCTGATGAAGCAGAAGCCGATGCCGCCCAGACAGCCGCGCGTCAGGGCGTCCATGCCGAAGGATTCCGGCGTGACCGCCAGGCCCTCTTCCCGGGCGCGCTGGCGCATGATCCGGTAATAGTGGGGGGCGCAGGTCGCTTTCAGGTGCATGTCCGTGGTTTTGCGGAAGTCGTAGAACCAGTTCAGCACATCCTCATATTCGGCGGCCGAGATCACCTGGTCGGCGATGTCCGCGCCCCGGCCCGTGGGCACCAGCAGGAAGATATGCCAGGCGGCCGCGCCCAGTTCCTCGGCCAGATGAAAAATATCCTTGAAAAACGCCATATTGTCGCGCGTGACCGTGGTATTGATCTGGAACTCCACGCCCGCCTCTTTCAAATAGCCGATGCCGCGCAGGGACTGGCCAAAAGCGCCGGGCACGCCGCGAAAGGCGTCGTGCAGTCCGGCCGTGGGGCCGTCAATGGAGATGGAGCAGCGCTGCACCCCGATCCGCTTGATGGTCGCGGCGTTCTCCGGCGTGATCAGGGTGCCGTTGGGCGACATGACGCAACGCAGGCCCTTGCCCCCGGCGTATTCGATCAGCTCGAAGATATCCGGCCGGATCATCGGGTCGCCGCCGGTGAAGATGAGGATCGGGTCGCCCACCATCGGGAAGGTATCGATAAGCGCCTTGGCCTCGGCCGTGGACAATTCGCCCGGATAGGGCTCGCTGTGCGCCTCGGCCCGGCAGTGCTTGCAGGCCAGGTTGCAGGAGCGCGTCACCTCCCAGGCGATCAGCCGGCAGGCGGGCGCGCCGCCCGGCGGGGCGCCCGCGTCGTTCGGCTCCGGCGCTCCGTTCCCGTTCCCGTGCGGATGCTTCACCGGATCAGCCCCTTTTTCAGCACGTCCTCGGCAAAGTAGGTGATCAGGGTGTCCGCGCCCGCCCGCTTGATGCCGAGCAGCGATTCCATCATCACCGCCTCTTCGTTGATCCAGCCGTTCAGGCCGGCGGCCCGGATCATCGAATACTCCCCGCTGACCTGGTAAGCGGCCAGGGGCAGATCGAAATTGTCGCGCAGCAGCCGGATCACATCCTGATACGGCCCGGCCGGCTTGACCATGAGCATGTCCGCGCCTTCGGCCACGTCGGCCGCCGCTTCGCGCAGGGCTTCGCGGTAGTTGGGCGGGTCCATCTGATAGGTGCGGCGGTCGCCGTGCGAGGGCGCGGAATCCGCCGCCTCGCGGAACGGGCCGTAGTAGGCCGAAGCGTATTTCACGGAATAGGAGAGAATGGGCGAGGAGTGGAAACCGTGGCCGTCCAGGGTTTCCCGGATGGCGGCAATGCGGCCGTCCATCATGTCCGAGGGCGCGACGATGTCCGCGCCCGCGCGCACGTGGGAAAGCGCCATTTTGGCCAGCAGATCCAGCGTGGGGTCATTCCGCACCTCGCCGGTCAAATCGTCAGGGGCCAGCAGGCCGCAGTGGCCGTGGTCCGTATATTCGCACAGGCAGACGTCCGTGGCCACGATCAGGCGCGGGTACGTCTTCTTCAACAGGCGCACGGCCTGCTGGACAATGCCGTCCGGGTTGCAGGCTTCGGAGCCGGCAGCGTCCTTTTTCTGCGGCAGGCCGAAGAGCATCAGGGAGGTCAGGCCCGCGTCCACGGCTTCGCCCACCTTGCGCTCGAGCATTTTCAGGGAAAGCTGGTATTGCCCGGGCATGGCGCTGATTTCCCGGCGGAAATCGCTCTGGTGCGTTTCCGCCACAAAATAGAGCATCATCAGGTCGCGCCGGTCCAGGCGGGTTTCCGCCACCAGGTCGCGCATTGCCGGCGTGCGCCGAAGACGGCGGCCGCGATAGAAGGACAAATCGGTCATACGGCTCTCCACATGCCGGCTACACGGGCCGGATCTCGTCTTCGGTCAGATAGCAGGCCGGATCCTCGGCCCAGACGTCGCCGTGCACGGCTTCGGCCCGGGCCCGGAAATTGCCGGCGCAGATGTTCAGAAAACGGCAGCGGGCGCAGCGGCCCTTCACGTGCGGCTTTTTATCCTTGAGCATGGACAGCAGCGGCACTTCCGGGTCATCCCAGATGCGCGAAAACGGCCGCTCCAGCACGTTGCCGAAGGTGTGGCCGCGCCAGAACTGGTCGGCGTGCACCGCCCCGTCCCAGGAAATGCAGCCGATGCCCCGGCCGGTGCTGTTGCCTTCGTTGAATTGCAGGAGCTCGAACACCTCGGCCGCGCGCTTCGGGTCTTCGCGCAACAGGCGCATCCAGACGTAGGGGCCGTCCGCGTGGTTGTCCACGGTCAGCACTTCCTTTTCCAGGCCGGCCTCGAACAGGGCGCGCGTTTCGTCCATGATCAGGTCCAGCAGGGCGCGCGTTTCGGCGTGGCTCAAATCTTCCTTGATCAACTCCGAACCCCGGCCGGAGTAAACCAGGTGGTAAAAACAGATGCGCGGCACATTCAGATCGCGGATCAGCCTGAACAGCTTCGGCACCTCGCCGACGTTACGGCGGTTCACGGTGAAGCGCAGCCCCACTTTCAGACCTTCGGCCTGACAGTTCCCGATGCCTTCCAGGGCCTTTTTGAATGAGCCGGGCACGCCGCGAAAGCGATCGTGCACCTCTTCGCCGCCGTCCAGGGAAATGCCCACGTAGGAAAGGCCCACGGCCTTCAGCTCGCGCGCCTTCTGCGGAGTGATCAGGGTGCCGTTGGTGGAAATCACCGCCCGCATGCCGCGCGCGGTGGCGTGGCTGGCCAGCTCGGTCAGGTCCTTGCGCACCAGCGGCTCGCCCCCGGAAAAGAGCATGACCGGCGCTCCCTAGGCGGCCAGATCGTCGATCATGGCCTTGGCGGCGTCGGTGTCAATGGCGTCCGGCGCGCGGTCTTCGGCCTCCACGGCCTTGGCGTAGCAGTGCACGCATTTCAGGTTGCAGCGCCGGGTCATGTTCCAGACCACCACCGGCTTTTTGTCCGCCGAAAACTGGAGCAGATGCGAAGGCAGGGCCTTGGAATGCCGGCCGTAGCGCAGGGCGTCCGATGGCTCGACCTGGCCGCAATAGAGTTTTGATATGCCGATCACGAATAATCCTCGCCGGGTGAAAGTAGGCACTCATTAGTGCAAGGCAATACTGATAACACAGCCCGCCCGCGAGGGAAAGCGCCTGGATCACAAAAGCGGCGGAAAGAAAAAAAGGGGGGCGTTGCGCCCCCCGCGAATAAATCCCGGAAATGAGGGGGGCGCGGGCAGGGCAGGGGAAACGGCTTTTTTGCCGAAGGAGTGTACCCTTACGGTACCCGACCGAGGCAAAAAAGCCGTTTGACGCGGACATTGCCCGCGAACACCCTCATTTTATTCTTTCGCGTTTTCCCGCAAGCGCAGGCCCAATTCCCTCAACTGCTTGGCGGACACGGGCGAAGGCGCGTTGGTCAGCAGGCAGGTGGCCTTCTGGGTTTTCGGGAAGGCGATCACGTCGCGGATCGAGCCGGAGCCGGTCAGGAGCATCACCAGCCGGTCAAAGCCGAAGGCAATGCCGCCGTGCGGCGGCGCGCCCAGCTCCAGGGCCTGCATCAGGAAGCCGAACTGTTCTTCCGCCTCTTCCGGGGCAAAGCCCAGGGCGCTGAACATGGCCCGCTGCATGGCGGCGGTGTGGATGCGGATGGAACCGCCGCCCACTTCCGTGCCGTTCAGCACCATGTCATAGGCGCGGGCGCGGGTTTGGGCCGGGTCGCTTTGCATCAGTTCGAAGTGGCCGTCCTTGGGCGAGGTGAAGGGATGGTGGCAGGCCACCCAGCGCTTTTCCTCGGCATTGAACTCAAAGAGCGGGAAATCGGTGACCCAGAGGAAGTTGTGGCGATCCTCGGGGATCAGGCCGAGCTTTTCCGCCAGATGCACGCGCAGGTTGCCGAGGGCGGCGTTCACCATTTCCGGCTCGCCGGCCTGGAAAAAGACGATGTCGCCGGGCGCCAGGCTTAAGCTGTCGCGGATGCCGGCGCGCTCCGCCTCGCTCAGGAACTTGGCGATGGGCGATTGCCATTCGTCGGCGTGGATCTTGATCCAGGCCAGGCCCTGCGCGCCGTAGATTTTCACGAATTCGGTCAAGTCCTCGATATCCTTGCGCGACAGGTCGCCCGCTCCGGGCACGCGCATGGCCTTGATCATCCTGGCCTGGGCAAAGAGCTTGAAGCCCGAGCCGCGCACGATTTCGGTGATGTCTTTCAGCTTCAGGTCAAAGCGGGTGTCCGGCTTGTCCACGCCGTAGTCGGCCATGGCCTGGTCATAGGTCATGCGCGGGAAGGGCAGCGGGATTTCCCTGCCCATGGCTTCGGAGAGAATGGCGGCCATCAGCTTTTCCGCCATGGCCATGACCCGCTCCTCGTCCACGAAGCTCATTTCAATATCCAGCTGGGTGAATTCCGTCTGGCGGTCGGCGCGCAGATCCTCGTCGCTGAAGCATTTGACGATCTGGAAATAGCGGTCCAGGCCGGAGACCATCAAAAGCTGCTTGAAAA
>JAVBVM010000205.1:0-9120 GCA_031554295.1 Desulfovibrionaceae bacterium
TCCGGTTTGAACGAAACGGCGACACGCGATTAGTGGGAACAGCGCATCCTTGTCTTACGCCCCCCGCTCCGCAGGGGGGCGTAAGCTTACGGCCGTGGCGCTCGCGCGTTTGCGGAAAGACGCCCGAATCGTCTGCCGGCCGGTGAAGACGCTGGCCGGTAAGTGAGGTCAGCCGCCTTTTTACCCCTCCCCTGTGGAAAAATCCGACAGGCCCGACTTACTGCGCAGGAGAGCCTGCGCTACGGCCGGGCGCAATTTCGCCTGTGAGGAATGGCCTGAATTCATGGGCAACAAGCCCTGTCAGACAATGTGCGCAGAGTGGCCCGAACCGATTTGCCGCTGATGCCGTGAGGCGGGTTCATGACTCTAGCTATTGCGGCGGGAGCCGACAGGGGCTGGAAAAAGGCTGAGAACCAAGACCGCTACATAGTGCGGGAGTGTGAGGGCGGCTCGTTCTTTCTCGCCGTGGCCGACGGAATGGGCGGCATGCCCGAGGGAAAACTGGCGGCGACCATGGCGGTGGCGGTTCTGGGCGATAACGCGGACACGTCGACGGGAAAGCCGGATGGCTTGCTTGATCTGTCTTACATTGCCAACGAAAAGATCCTGCGCCACGCTCGTGAAAAACCGCGGGCGAAAGGTATGGGCACCACGCTCACGGCAGCGACGGTGCGCGGTGATGCCGTCGAGTGGGTCCATACCGGGGACAGCCGCCTGTGCCTTCTCCATGACGGACTTTTGCGTCGCTTAAGCGCTGACCATCGTTTTTTCTCCAGAATGCTGGAACGCGGCGAAATAACGCCGAGAGAAGCGGCCGGCCATCGGTGTGGGCATATGCTGGAAAAATGCCTGGCTGCCCGGGCATTGAGCCGGACCAAGGGCGCGTGCGGGTGGGGCCGGAGACTCCCTGCCGCTGTGTACGGATGGTCTGTACGAGGAAATGACGGAGAAACACATGGCGCATGTTCTTTCCCGAGACGTTCCCGCTTCTCAAAAAATGTCGCTGCTTCTGAAGGCGGCCCCTGAAGGGGGACGGGATAACATTACGCTCGTTGTCGCGGATGTTCTTTAGGGCCGTAATGACAACATGCCTGAAAAGATTGCGGCGCTGCATATTGATAGTAAAAACGTTACAATATATGGTTTAGGGAACAATGACACATTTTCCGCCGATAAAAGGATAACGGGAGGAGCAAGCCGCAATGAGGAAACCCATCCTGATTCCCCTCATGATCCATTAATTTTGCTTTCCGTTGCAGGCTCTCAGCTTGGCCGTTTCCCAAAACGAAAAGCAAGCGATTAGACCGGGTCGGAGATGCCGCCGATACGCAACTGACTGGCCGCCGGCCGCGGAATCCCATACTCATACCAAGGACGACACAATGAAAGACGACAAAAAAAAGCCAATTGTGCCTCAAGTCCCCTCTGATGACGAACAGCCGGAAATTTATGGGGTTAAAAAGGGAACAAACGGCATCGTCCTCAACCGGCGCTCTTTCCTCGGCGTTGTCGCCGCGTCGGGGGTATTGGCGGGCTGTATTCCCCTGCCGTTCGGCCTGGGCGAAGACGAACCGCCCGTGCCTGCCGCGCCGGCCGCGCCGGCCGCGCCGCAAGGCTGCGGTAAAAGCAACGCGCACGCGGGCAGCATTGAAGGCTTATGGATGCAGGACGCGTCGCTCTTTTCGTGGGATGCAAAAACGCTTAATGCCTGGGAATTCGCTAAGGGCAGCCTGAAGAAATCTTTAAGCAAAGAGACGTTGCAGGAAAACCTGAAAAAGAATGCCGACATATTTCCGGATCTGTTCCTTCATATATGGGACGCCCCGTTACGGGCATACGGTCCGGGCGGAAAGCTGCTGGCGGTAAGCGGCCAGGATGGCGTCGCGCTGTGGCAATCCGTCAAGGGAAAGCTCAACAAGAGCATGACGCTGACAGGGGCCGCCCAGCCTGTGCGCGCGCTTGCCTTCCATCCTGTCGGCACAATGTTCGCCGCGGGAAGTGAGGACGGGTCCATCACCATCTGGCGTCTGAAGGATGGCAAAGTGCAGCAGCGCATCCAGGGAGATTCGGGCCCTGTGCTTTCCCTGGCCGTTCATCCCGACGGCGCGCTGCTGCTGAGCGGCCACCAGGATGGAAAGGTGCGCGCGTGGCAACTGCCGGAGGGAAAAGCCGGAGAGACGTTCCTGGATCACGGCAGCGCCGTCCTGAACATGGAAATAACCCCGAATGGCGTTCTGGCCGTCACCGCCGGCGAGGATGGAACCGTAAAGCTCTGGAACATGCCGGGTGGAACGCTGAATAGTTCGCTTGTCGTCCCGCCGTCAGAGAAAACCACCGCCATGGACGTCAGCCAGGACAGCCAGATACTGGCCGCCGGCACGTCGTTGGGCCACATCTATTTATGGCGGCTGCCCGAAGAGAAAATGATGGGCTGTCTGTTTGACCCGGCCCTGACCCCGAAAGACACGCAAATGTCGCACTACCGGCAAATGGGCGCGCAGATCCTGACCCAGCCCTGTGGCACGCCTTTGCCCCCGGGCGCGACCTGCGTTTGCGATTGCGTCGCCAGCAGTCTGTCGTACCACACAACGCAAACGGTCTGCATCTGCGACACGATCGCCGTGCCCGCCGGTTACGACGCTGTTGAGGGCGTCTGCATCTGCAATACGATCGCTGTCGGCAGCAAGCCCGCCGCTCCCAGTTGCTCCTGCGTGGGGCATGTCTCCAGCCCCTGCGCGTGCGTGGGGAACGTCTCGAGCGGAGGAAGCCATTACTGGCGGCCCAACTAATTGCGCCAGGGTCTGTTGGCGCTGCGGGCCTTACGTAAATCATGCGCCGGATGTTCTCTTATGGCGCTCGACAGAATAAAATATTTTCTGACGCGGGCAGGGGGCGAAAGGGCCGTAGCGTTAACAGGCCCTGGCGGGAAAGCGACGGATAACGACCCCGGACGGGCCGGATGTAATCCATGAAGCTATATACTATACCGTATAAGGACAAGGTGATCATTTACAGGCCCCTGCGGCGGCTCGCCTTTATCGGGAACCAGGCCATGGCGCGGCTGTGCGAAAAGTTTGCCGCCACAAGCGCGGCGGCCGAACGCACGGGGAGCGAAACAGACCTTTTTCTCCATGCTGTCGGCTTTTTCGAGGAAGATGCGCAAACCGTCGATGCCAGGGGCGACGCCATGGTCGACAGCGCGGCTGTTTCGGATGTTTTCCGTCCGACTGTCTGCGTGCTGTTTTTGACCGACGCGTGCAATCTGCGCTGCATTTACTGCTATGCGCATGGCGGCGGCGAAAGACAGACGAAGGAACTGCCTCTCGCCCTGGCCCGCGCGGCCATTGATACGGTCCGACGGAATGCCCTTGAGCGGGGGCATGACCACTATTCCCTTTGTTTTCACGGCGGCGGCGAGCCTACCATGGCCTGGGCCGCCCTCAAGGATTGTGTGGCGTATGCGCGGAAATCACCGCTCAAGGCCAGAATCAATTTGACCAGCAACGGCGTCTGGACGGAAAAACAGCGCGCCTGGATTCTGGACAATATTGATGAAGTCAGCCTTTCCTTTGACGGGCTGCCTTCTGTCCAAGACGCGCAACGACCGAGAAAAAGCGGCAAAGGGAGCCACGCCTCAGTGGTCCGAACCCTGCAAGCCCTGGACCGCAAGGGGACCGCATACGGCATCCGGCTAACGGTCACCGATCAAAGCATCGCGCGCATCCCCGAGAATATCGAATATCTGTGCCAGGAGACCGGAACGCCCGCCTTTCAGGTCGAGCCGGCCTTTGCGCACGGGCGCGCCAGGCTTGAGCAGGTGGAACTCCGGCAAGAGGCCGCATTCGCGGCGTGTTTTATGGAAGGCTATGATATCGCCAGCCGGCATCACCGGCATATGTACTATTCCGGCGCCCGGCCCTGGCTGTTGACCGACAGGTTTTGCGACGCCTTTTCCAACGCGCTGATCGTCGGTCCTGACGGTTTTCTCACCGCCTGCTATGAAATCTGCGATCAACAGCACGAACTTGCCGGAGACTTTATTTTCGGCGAAATGGACGCGCGCGGGGCCATTCGCATCACCCCCGGCGTCAGGCAGGGCTTTCTGGCGAAAATCGAGGAACGCCGCGAAAGCTGCAAAAACTGTTTCTGTTTTTATCATTGCGCGGGCGATTGCCCGTCCAAAACCTTTTCCAGCGAGAGGGACGGTTATTTGCGGCACGGCAGCCGCTGCGAACTGAACCGGACGCTAACCAGGGAATTGATCGTCCGCTACATGGAAAGCGGCGACGGCGTGTGGCGGGGAGGGCGGGGCGCGCCCTGTTTCGGAGAAACAACATGAAGAATGTCAGCCGGAGACAGTACTTCCATTCCTTGCTCGCCGGCGCCCTGGGCATCGTCGACGAGTTGCGCGGCAGACCGCATTTTCGTCTTGACGAGATCGGTTCGCTGCCGGACGCCGTGCTGCGCGGGATGACGCCGGTTGTCTGTCGGGAAATAACCCTGAGCATAGAAGAGGGCTGGCTTCTGTTGCGCAATGGCCTGGACGGCCACTTCACGCGCCACATGCCGTTAAGCGCGCGGCAAATATATATTCTTAACTGCTTTGACGGGCGGCATTCCATTGCTGATATCTGCGGCATCATGGAAGCGGTGTTCGAGCTATCCGCCGATGCCGCCGCGGGCGAGGTCAGATCGCTCTTTGCCACCCTGGCCCAGCAGGGAATTTGCCATCCCATGGAAAGTCCGGAATGAAGGCGAACAACGCGGGCAATGGCGCTGGCGGCGTGTTTCAGCCCGGCCTGTTCGTCCTGCCGGTCAACGACGCCTTTCTGGTGTGCGGTCCGCTGAGCGGGGTCGCCTCGCTGCTCAATGCCTCGGCCCTGAAAATGCTGCGCCGCCGTATGAAAAAGGCCGCGCCGGCCCCGTCCTTTCCGTCAGAACTAAACGAACTCGCGGACCTGCTGCTCCAGAAGCCCTGCGAACCGCCTTTCATGGCAGGGCCGCTCAAGCCTCTTTTTCTCGGCCTTCTGCCGACGCGGCGCTGCAACTGTGATTGCGCGTACTGCGATTTCGACGCCGGTGAGGAAAAAGCGTCCGACATGTCCCCGGCCATGGCCGTGGCCGCCCTTACCTGGTACGCCCGTTTTTTGGAGGATGCCGGGCAGGACCATATGGAGGTGCATTTTTTTGGCGGCGAACCCTTTGTCTGTCGCGACGTTGTCGAAACAGCGGTGCACCGGAGCCGTCTGCTGGCGGGCCGCCATGGCTTGTCCCTGCATCTCGAAGTATCCACCAACGGCCTCTTTGAGCGGGAATACGCCCAGTTCGTGGGCGACTATTTCCATGCGGTGGTTTTGTCTCTGGACGGTTTCCAAGATATCCACGACCGGCACCGCCCCGTCAACTCCAGACGCGGCAGTTTCGCGCGGGCCCGGCAAACCGCGCTCTCGCTTTCGCGGTCGCCGACGGAACTCTGCCTGCGCTGTTGCGTATCGAGCCTGAATATCCATCGCCTTGAAGAAATCGCGCAATGGTTCTGCGAGGAATTCCAGCCGGCAGTCATCAATTTCGAACCGTTGACCGCCAACTCTAAAACCCTGGCGGCCGGACTGGCTCCTCCGGATCCCTATGCGTTTGTCGTGCAATACGCCAAAGCCCGCGCCCGGACGTCTCGTTACGGCATCAAGGCCGTCTATGCGGCCACGGAAGGAGAACCCTCGCGGACCAGCTTTTGCCCGGCGGGCAAGGATGCGCTGATCGTCGCCCCTGACGGCCGGATCAGCAGTTGCTACCTGCCCCGGGGAACCTGGCTGGAACGCGGCTTGGACATGGATGTGGGCCGCCTGTCCGGACGGGGGGAAATGAATATCGACCACAAAGCCTTGCTGCGTTTGCGCGGCCTGGTGCGCGACAAACCCCGCTGCGCGCGTTGTTTCTGCCAATGGGTCTGTTCCGGGGGCTGCCACGTGCATCACAGCTACCCGGGAAGCTCCCTGGCCTACGACGCTTTCTGCATCCAGACGCGCTTGCTGTCGGCCTGCCAGCTTCTTGAAGAAATGAACCTGCCTCATGTCGCCCAGGCCCTGCTGTCCGACAGAAAGGCGATGGAGGCCCTGGCCCTGCAACCGTCAGATCTTTTCGCGCCGGCGGGCTGATTATGGCAAACAAGCGAACGCCGCACTGCGCCGAGCATGTCGTTTGGATTGTGGAACCATGGGGAGTTACGCTGATCCACGCGCCGCATGGCCGCAGTTGCCAACTGCCCTATCCCGAAGCCGCGATCTGGGATCTGCTGACCCGCTGCCGGCCCGAGGAAACAATCCGCTCCATGCTGGAATTGATTGCCGGAATCGGCCCGCATGAAGCCGAAGCGCTTGTCCGCTCCCGCCTGGACGCCTGGGCGGAAGAAGGCTGGCTGGAAACAGGTGGGCCGAAGTGAGCAATATTTCCATCACCCTTTCCTGCAACCGGAAGTGCGGGTACTGCTTTGCCCGTGGTCTGGGCGGAGAAACCGGCCATATGTCGCCGAAAGTCTTTGCCCAGGCCCTCGACTACCTTGAGCGCTCCGGCATCCGGCGGGTTCCCGTGCTTGGCGGCGAGCCGACGATCCATCCCCTGTTCGGCCGCTTTCTTGATATGATCGAGCGAAGGGGGCTTGATCTGTTGCTCTTTTCCAATGGTCATATGCCGTCCGAGGCCCTGGCCCGCCTCAAGCGTTTTCCAGCGCAGCGCCTGGGTATCCTGATGAACGTTGAGCCCGCCGCCTGTCAGCCGGAACTGAAAGACACACGGCCGCGTCAGGTTCTGGAGAGCTTCGGCCAAGCCGTTGTTTTGGGTTGCAACATCCATCATCCCGGCATTTCTCCCGCGCCCTTTTTACCGTTGATCAAAACGTTCGGCCTGGCCCGATCCATCAGGCTCGGCCTTGCGCACCCCTGTGTGGGCGTAGAGAACCGCTTTCTCCATCCGAGACATTACCGGACGGTCGGCCGCGAGCTCGGCGTATTCGCGCGCCGGGCCCTGGAACAAGGGGTGGGGATTGAATTTGATTGCGGCTTTGTGCCGTGCATGTTCAGCCAGGAAGATCTTGAGCTGTTCGCCGTTGTCGGGGATCCGCCGGGCGCCCGCTGTAACCCGCTGCCGGATTTTCTTCCCGACGGACGGGTGATTCCCTGCTATCCTCTGGCGCATGTCTGTCAAACCTCATGTCTTCCCGCCGACGCCTCTCTATCCGTCCGGGCGCGTTTGAGCGAACATCTGGCTGTCTATGGGCAAACGGGAATTTATGGCGAGTGCGGCCTTTGTCCGCTTCGTCAACAGGGGCTGTGCAACGGCGGCTGCCGGGCCGCCGCTTTGCGGCGGGCGCGCCCCTTTCCCCCTACGGGGCGGGTTGCCGCCAAAAACGGACAACGTTCCAGGACGGACCTCGCCGGGGCGCAGCGGCGCGCGGAACCCGCCTCGCCGGGCGTCCCCACGGGGCCGGGGCCGGACAATGAGCAATGGACAATTCCCTACATTGACCAGCCGCTTTCATTCTGGCGGGAAGTAGCCGCGCGATACGGCTCGGCGATTCAGGCGGTCTATCTGCCGTTGCCCGGCAACCTGCTGGCCTCCGGGCGGCCGGTGCTGCGAAGCGAGCATCTTGAGACCTTCCTGCGCCATGCCCCGCTTCCCGTGTCCGTGCTGCTGAATCCTGTTGTTCTGCCACGGCCGGCGGCGAGTATGGCCGCTTCGATCATGGCGGCGCTCAAAACGCTGCGGGACATGACGCGTTTGGCCGGCGTCACCATCGCCGACAGCGTTCTGGCCCAGAGGATCAAAGAGCGGATGCCGGAACTGCCGCTCACCGCCTCGGTTTTGATGGATGTCGCCCGGCCCCATCAGGCGCACCAGCTGGCCGGCATTTTCGAAACGCTTGTTCCCGCAAGTCGGATCATGAGAAATTATCCGGCGCTTCATGCCTTGCGCCAGGCTTTTCCCGGAACTATGCGCCTGATAGTCAACGAAGGCTGCCTGCCGGACTGCCTGATGCGGGTGCAGCATTTCTATGAGATGGGGTATGCGGAAGAAATACCCGCATCCTTGTGCGAGCCGCTTCTGGATAAACACCCCTGGCTGCGACTTACCGGCGCCTGGACGCTGCCGCAGCACCTGCATTTTTTCGACGGCCTGACCCGCGCCTTCAAGCTGGCGGGCAGGGCGACCCTGCACGATCCCGGTCGGTATCTGGATGTTCTCGACGCCTACATTAATCGCCGCGCCTTGACGCCGGAGGCCATCGGCGGCGGCCCCGCCTCGCCTGTCACGCCGATCCGCATCAGCGACGATTACTACCGCGCGACATTGCATTGCGATAAACACTGCCACTCCTGCGCTGTTTGCAGGGAATATTATGAACAATCGACAACAGGTCCGGGCGCGCGATGATGAAAAAAACGGGGCATTGGTCGCCTGGAGCGTTTTAAACACGAAATGGACACCATGCGAATCCACTCTGAATTGCCCATATACCAACTGGCCGGCCCCGGCGGATCCGTAGTGTTGTATACGCCCGGAACACTCGCCGTCGTCTCTGGCGCACAGGCGGCATTGATGCGGCGGGCCTGGAGCGGCGATACCGGAGCGCAAGCGGATGCCTCGCTTCGGGAGCCAGGCGCCTGGCTCCTGGACCACGCACGAAAAGCCCTTGCGGCGAGAAGCCAATGGCTGGTCGAGGAATACCGCCCCGAATGCCTGACCGTGTATCTGAGCAACCGGTGCAACCTGCGTTGCGCCTACTGTTTTGCCGCGCCGCCAAGAGCCGCGACAAACTCCCGCCCCTGTCTGGGGCCGGAAGTTTTCGCGGCGGCGGCCGAACTGGTTGGCCGCAACTGTGCCGATAAAGGCCGGGCCTTCCAGCTCTGCTGCCATGGCGGCGGCGAGCCGACGCTCCATTGGGGCCTCTTGCTGCGCTTGGCGCGAATCAGCAAAGCCGTTGCCGACCGCAATAATGTGCCCTGGAACGGCTACATAGCCACCAACGGCGTTGTCCCGCTCAATCGGGCCGTGGAGATGGCGGCGGTCTTCGGCAGAGTCGGCCTGTCCTGCGACGGGCCTCCCGATATCCAGGACAGGCAGCGG
>JAVBVM010000200.1:0-10174 GCA_031554295.1 Desulfovibrionaceae bacterium
TTGCCAGTCAAAGCCGGCCAGGCCGGTAACGGTTTCAATGCCCGTGCCCACACGACCGGCCACGGACCAGCGCAGGGCTTCACCCGATTCGGCGCTGTCAATGGCGGCCAGGGCCTCTTCATGGGCGGCCTGGTCTTCCTCGGTGGGGTCGGGCAAAGCCGCGAACCGCTCCTCAGCCTGGGCGCGCTGTTCCTCATACGCGGCGGCGCGTTCCTCAGACAGCTGCGGGAAGGTCATGGCCGCCCAAAGCAGGATGGAGATGGCCAGAATGATGGTACCGGCCTTTTTAATATACTGCCAGGTGCGTTCCCAGGTGTGGATGAGCACGCCGCGACTGGTGGGCAGGCGATAGGGCGGTAATTCCATGACAAAGGGGGTGGCTTCTCCCCGGACGAAGGTGGAGCGGAGCAGCCGCGCCACCAGAAGGGCGACGACCCAGCCGGTGAGCGTGAGCAGGAACATGATGCGGGCCTGGTTTTCAGCGAAGAAAATACCGACAAAAAGCAGGAAAACCGGGATTTTGGCGCCGCAGGCCAGGAAGGGCACGGTGAGCACTGTGGCCAGCTTTTCGCGCGGGCTGCGCAGGGTGCGCGCGGCCATGACGCCGGGCACGGCGCAGCCGCCGGCAATACCGCCGGAAATGATGAAGGGCATGATCGAGGAGCCGTGCAGCCCGAAAATGCGGAATATGCGGTCCAGCATGTAGGCCACGCGGGCCATGTAGCCGGAGTCTTCCAGGATCGAGATGAACAGGAACATGATGAAGATCAGCGGCACGAAGCCGAGCACGCCGCCTACGCCGTCGATGATGCCCGAGATAACCAGGGATTTCAGAAGCCCGTCGGGCAACAGGGTGTTGGCGGTGTCGCTGGCCCAGCCGAAGAAGGCTTCCACCCAGCCCATGGGCACTTCGCCCAGGCCAAAGGTGACCAGGTAGATAAGATACAGGATGCCGAGCATAATCAGCGGCCCGGCCAGGGTCTGGGTCAGAACCCGGTCGGCGCGATCGGACCTGGCCATGCGGCGGGCGGCGTCTTCGTGGCGGGTGAGCACGCCCTGGCGTAAAAGAGAGGAGATGAAGCCATAGCGGTAGTCGGCGATTACGGCCTCGGGGTAAGTATTGGCGGTGGTGTCCAGGTGTTGCGCCACGGCGGCGGCTTCGCGCTCAAGCCAGGCGGAGAGGTTCGGGTTGTGTTCCTTTCCTTGCCGGCGGATGTCCTCGTCATTCTCCAGGTATTTGAGCGCCAGCCAGCGGGCGGGATAGACATCGGTGAAAAGTTTCTCAGTGGTGATTTTTTCCGCCATGCGCTCCAGAGCGAGGTCCAGGTCCGGGCCGTAGGAAATGCTCAGCGGCGCCCAGGCTTGTCCCCGGCGTTCGCGGCCGGCTTTGACCGCTTTTTCCAGCGCTTCCTCCAGTCCCTTGCCCGAGCGGGCCACGGTTTCCACCACCGGCACGTTCAAAAGCTCGGCTAGGCGGGCGGAATTCACGACCAGGCCCTGTTTTCTGGCCTCGTCCATCATGTTCAGGGCCAGGGCGACCGGAATGCCCATTTCCAGCAGCTGCACGGCCAGATAGAGGTTGCGTTCAAGCGCGCCGGTGTTGATTACGTCAATGACCATGTCCGGCTTTTCCTCGATCAGCACGCGACGGGCCACCACTTCTTCCTGGGAATAAGCCGTGAGTGAATAGGTGCCGGGCAGGTCGATGATGCGGATTTTTTCGCCCTTGAGGCGGGCAAAGCCTTCTTTTTTGTCGACCGTGATGCCGGGATAGTTGGCAACATGCTGCTGAGCGCCGGTATAGGCGTTAAAAGCGGTGGTTTTTCCGGAATTCGGGTTGCCGGCAATGGCAATTGTCAAGGGGGCGCCTTTATGAACCTGGAAAGATTCTTCGGTGGGCTGACTTACATGGGCTTGTGCTGACATTCTGTACCTTTCTGGGGGGTAAAAATTGCGGGCGTAGGCGCTTGCCGTCCCGTTCCGCTATGCCTCAACCGTGACGGTAAGGTAGTCCGCCTCGCTGTTACGCAGGGAAAGCGTGAAGCCTTTCAGCCGGAGCGCGACCGGATCTTTCAGCGGCGCGCGGCCCATCACTTCGACTTCCGCGCCGGGGATAAGCCCCATGTCGCGAATGCGCCGGCCCAGCTCGCCGTGAGCCGCCACCTGGGCAATGATGGCTTTTTGGCCGACTTTCATTGAACGCAGAGGAATAGATTCCATACAACCTCCTGGAAAAATTTTAGATCTCTGGATAAGTTCAGGCAAGTTCAGTGCTTGCACGTTTTTCCCGAACAGCAGTGGCTGCCGTTCCGGTCGAAAGTGGCGCCCTGGCCGCGGGAACAGGCGCAATTCGAATTACCGCAGCAGCTTTCGCCTTTACGCGCACGCGAAAAACGGCGGATCACGTAGGCCAGCGTAAGCGCCAGCACCAGTAGAACAACAATCGTATCCCAATTCATACCAAGCATCTCACTTGTTTATTATCGGTGTTGGTCTTGGTTCAAATTCGCAGGAACAACTGATAAGAAAAATGAAAATCTTTTTCAACTACTTTTTAAAAAATTTTCCATTCCCGGCAAAAAAGACCTTACCAAAAGCGATGTTTACCGCACTCGCGCTGGTGACGGCAACCGTGCGCATGTCCGTGCGTGTGCTCTTCCGCGACGGAGTGATCGTCACAGCAGCCGACGGGGCTGTCTTCCAGCGGATCGCAAAAAATCAGGTCCGCCATCTGGCCGCTGAGAACGACTGAGGAATCGCGCACGCGTACGCAGCAGGCATGGCCTTGGGAGCAAACGTCGAGCAGCGCCCCCGGCGTGATGCCGAGCGCGCACAAACGTCCGAGCAGGCCGTTGGCGGCGGAAATGCCGTGCACGCGGACCCGCTTGCCCGGAGAAACTTGGCGCAGGGCTATATGATGATGCATGATAGTGCCTTGAAGGCGCCGCCGTGCCGAAAAGAGTATCGTGAGGAGCGCCTTTCCCTTTATATATTTGCACTTGAAAATGAATGTCAAGAACAAAAACGCTGTTTTGCGAGATTCAGACGGGAAGAGTAAAGAAAGGCTCCCCGCCGGGGAGCCTTTCTTTACCTCTGGGGGCTTAACGTCAGGGCGCTAAGGGAAGGCCGTCCGGTACCAGGGCGCGAAATCAATCAGGCTTTGGATAACCTGGCGGCTGACCACGCCGTGTTCGAGTAGAGGCTTCAACACTTCGGGCGAATCGAGAATGGCCAGGTAGGGGGCGACAACATCGGCCCGGCGTGAGGTTTTAAGAAAGCCCCAGTAGCCGAAGTCGCGCATGGCAAAGGCGTTGAGAACCGTCATTTCCAGGGAAAAACCCATATTGTTCAGCACTTTCTGGTGGTAGGCGATAAGCCCGGCAATCATCTGCTCGCGGGAAGAGGACGCGGGCACCCGGGAAGAGGGATTCGACAGATACGCTTCCATCAGCAGGCCGGAAAGCTCCACATCCTGCACGCCCAGGGGAAAGGCCGTGCCGACCGCGCTTTCACGCACTTCGCTCCCGCTTGCTTCCGTCAGCAACGTGCGCATTCGCTCAAGCGTTTTTTCCAGCTGCGCGGATCGTTCCGTCAAAAGCAACGGCGGCGGAATATACTTGGCGTAGATGCCGCTCATGCGGCCCTGGTCATACAGGCACAGGTGATCCGTGCCCTCGGGAACCCGGATGTGGTTGCCGCTCAAATAGAGCTCAAGTCCCCTGGGGGCGTCGCGCAGGATCAGCGAACCGGCTTCGGGGCCGGGCATGGCCTCGAGCAAAAACGTTTCCGAACAGATTTCCAGATCCGCGCAAGTGGTGCTGATCGCGGCCCGGTAGCCGTGCGCCGCGGGAAGCAACTCCAGCACGCCGTTACATTCCGGCTCGGCGTAGCTATAGCGGCCCAGAAGCTCATAGGGGACCTCAACAACGGGAGGCACGGCGGAAGACGGGGCTTTCATGTGGGGAGCGTCTTTTTCTGAAGCGGTCAGATTGGTGGCGACGCTCAGGCACAAAAAAAAGCACAGCGTACAGATGCGGATAAACGCGGGCGCGAATACGGGCATACAGACTCCGGCCAAGCGTAAATCCGCGCCGACCCGTGTGGGGCGGCGCGGATTTCACAATTCTATTTCGCGAAATCCACCGCGCGGCGTTCGCGAATGACCGTCACGCGGATTTGGCCGGGGTAGGTGAGGTTCTTCTCAATCTTCCCGGCAATGTCCTTGCACAACAGGTAGGTCGTATCGTCATCCACCTCTTCGGAGTTGACCATGACGCGGATTTCACGACCGGCCTGGATGGCGTACGCCTTGGCCACGCCCTCAAAGCTGGTGGCGATGCCTTCCAGGTCTTCCAGGCGCTTCACGTAGTTTTCCAACAACTCCTTGCGGGCGCCCGGCCGCGCGCCGGAAAGCGAGTCCGCCGCCTGCACAAGTACCGCCAGGGCGGTTTTCGGGGGCGTGTCCTCGTGGTGGGCTCCAATGGCGTGGATTATTTCCTTGCTCTCATTGTACTTCTTGGCGATGTCCGCGCCAATGGAAGCGTGCGATCCTTCAACTTCATGGTCCACGGCCTTGCCGATATCGTGCAGCAGGCCGGCCCGCTTGGCTTTTTTGATGTCCATGCCAAGTTCGGCCGCCATTATGCCGCACAGGGCGGCCACCTCAAGCGAGTGCTGCAAAACGTTCTGGGAGAAGCTGGTGCGGTATTTCAGCTGGCCGAGCAGACGCACGATGTCCGGGTGGATGCCGTGCACGCCCGCGTCAAAGGTGGCCTGTTCGCCCACTTCGCGGATCTGCACTTCAAGCTCCTGCTCGCACTTCTTGACGATATCCTCAATGCGCGCCGGGTGGATGCGGCCGTCCTGGATCAGGCGTTCCAGCGCCATTTTCGCCACCTGGCGGCGCAAGGGGCTGTAAGCGGAAAGGATGACGGTTTCGGGCGTGTCGTCAATAATCAGGTCAACGCCGGTGGCCGCTTCCAGAGCGCGGATATTACGGCCTTCGCGGCCGATTATGCGTCCTTTCATGTCCTCGCTGGGCAGGGTGACGGCTGTGACCGTCTGCTCGCCCACATAGTCGCCGGCATAGCGCTGAATGGCGTTGGCGATGATTTCCTTGCCCTTGCGGTCGGCGATTTCCTTGGATTCCGTCTCAATGAGGCGCATCATGCGCGCGGCTTCATGGCGGGTGCGGGCTTCAATGTCCTCAAAGAGCTGCGCCTTGGCCTCCTCAGCCGTGAGGCCGGAAATTTCCTCCAGGCGGCGGCGTTGCTCTTCCATGCGCTGCGTCAACTCTTCCTCGCGCTCGATCAGGGCGCGTTCCTTGCGGGAGATTTCCTTTTCCGCCTCAAGGATTTCGTGTTCCTTGCGCGTGGCTTTCTCCAGCTTTTCCTCCAGGCGTTCGGTCTGTTCCTGGATCTTGATGGTCTGGGCCTTCAAGTCGCGCTCAAGATCTTTGAATTCCTGCTCTTGCGCGCGCTTCTGATTGAAAATTTCATCCTGGCCTTGCAGCAGAATTTCTTTCTTTTGCGCCTGCGCTTCTTTGCGCGCTTCCTCCACGATGCGCTTGGCCAGATCCGTGGCTTCGGAAAGGCGCTTTGTGTGGAGGCTTTTATGCAAAACATAGCCGGCGACCACCCCGATAATCAGGCTCAGCACGCCGACCGCAATTTCAATGAACCCCATAACAACTCCCTTTATACTCTCGGACTCCAGGTCCGTTATTCAGCGCGGCCGTTGCCGCAGCCACCACCAGAGGAAAACACGGAAGCCGCAAATCCGGCGGATGAGCGGGGTGGAGCGTCTGCCGCCGTGACGCCGGATTTTTCGGCACGCGGCTTCAGCGCGTCATACGTCGCGTGGCTGGAAGGGGGATGAAGCGTGCGCGCACTGCAAAAAAAACGCGCACCACGAACCGCAGGACGGATCAGGCAGGCGTGTACCGCCCCGGGAAGCCGTGTGACATGCCAAAGCAAGACCTGGCGTGCCAGGTGGAGACCCTGAGCCGGCCTTCAGGCTGCTGAGCCGTGAGGCAAAGCGGCACACCGGCAGGCTGTCCAGATCTCCTAATTGTTTCTTGTGAGGTCAGCGATGGCATATCAATCACAAACATCCCAGGGGTACTTTTTTCAACTCAACGGCCGGCCGCCTTATTCGACGGGCGCCGCGTCCTTTATCTTTGCAAGCAGCGCCTCCAGGCGCTCCCGCATTTCTCCGACTTGCCTTTCCGACTGCAAAAGGTCATCCGCCAATCCTAACGAGACGTACGTGAGCATCTTTTCCCTGCTCATCTGTCTTCCATGGAACGCAAGCTTGCCGAACCGTTCCTCCACCAGCGCCCGCGCGGTTTCCACCTGCTGCGGGTCGGCGTCGGCCCTGAAGGAGATTTCCATCCCCAACAGGGTGAATTCAAAAGTGCGCATTGCCACGTCGTATCCGCCTTCGCTTTTGTCCGCATTCCACGTGGCGGCAAATTCGGGTTATCCGCCTTCCGGCCTCACAACGGCCGATCTTCCACGACGGAGTGAGCCTTCAAGCGCAGCAAAAGCGCGTCAAGGCGGGAAAGTACCGCCGCCTTGGCGCGGCGCTCTTCTTCCAACGACTCCCGTAGCGTCTGGTTTTCAGCCGCCAAACCGGAAAGGCCGTTTTCCACCTCTAAACGCAAACGCGCATTTTCCTCAGCCAGCTTCGTTTGCTGGGCAAGCAGCGCGTCCACTCTCTGTTCGAGCAGGTCTAAAAGTTCCATGCCCGGAAGATACTCACTCTGGACAATAAAAGCAAGTTCCCTCCCGGCTTTGGACAGGGCGGAAACAGGGAAAAACGGGCCGAGCGGCAGATGGTGGCGCGATGGAGTATTTTAACCTTGAAAATTTACATTAAATAAAATGCTCCGGCGGTGCGAAACGGAACATGGCAGCGCCCGCCGTCAAGCGACAAGCGCAAGCGTAAAATGCTCTGAAGAAACATACGATCCTGTTCTTCATTGCCGCAGCTTGAGAAAATCGTCATAGAGCCGGGAACGGAGAAGAAGCTGCTCATTGACGTGTTCAAAGCCGTACAGTTCCAAAAGAGTTTCGCTCGCTCCATAAAGGGAAACGCCGAGACCGAACTTGCCCTGCGGCAGGACTATTCCAGCGCTTTCCAGCAGGGTCGGGGCAAGGTCAAAAGCGGTGAAGAGGCGCTGGTCATGCGATGCGGGCTCCTGTTTCGGAGAGTTCAATAAGGCGTTGTAAACGGTGCGGCTGGGGTCGGTATAGGCCGAGGAAAGCTTGATTCCGCCGATGGAGGCGGACATGTAGGGGTGATCGCCGACCATGACCAGCAGCGTGTTGGCGGAAAATGGCTGTTCTTTGAACCAGGAGACGAATTCGGCGGCCATGCGGTCGGCGGCGTTGAAAGAGTCGCGATCGTCGCCGTAAGTTCGCGGATAGTCGCCATACGCCTGGCCGGGCACATGGGTGTCTATGGTCATCATCACGGTAAAGAAGGGCTTCCCGGAAGCGGCCTGGGTTTGGAGAATTTCCTTGGCCCGGGCATAGGTGAAGCGGTCGGGCAGGCCCCAGATCTTGTTCACGTCCGACTCTTTCGCCAGTTTATTCTCGATGAAGTAATCCTGGTCGTAAATAAGGGCCTTGGAGCAGTGTGTGGTAAAAATGGTCTTTATGCCGCTATAGGTGCTTTTGCTGCCGGCGATAAGGCTGATGCCGTAGCCGTTTTTTTCAAGCAGCTCCAGGATGGAGGGCGCGTTGGGCAGAAAGGCGGTGAAGTTGCCGTAAGAGTTGGCCTCAATGGGCACTAGAAGCGGCAAGCCGAACAGATAGGAAGTGAGCGCCGCAATGGTCCATTCCGTGCCGTGGGCGGCAACCTGGCATTGGAACGAGGTGTTGCCCTCCTGAATGGCCCGCAGTTGCGGAAGCAGCGGCGAATTCCCTTCAATGCGATTGAAGGTGTCTTCCATGGATTCCAGCATGAGCAGGACGATGTTCATCCTTTTCGCCGGAAAATCCGCCTGCTCGACGCGCGCGTAGTGCGCATCGACAAAGTCGGAATAGACGGAGGCATTTTTCCAGTTTTTCACAATCTCGTATTTGCTTTCCAAAAAAGCGAGCGTGGCGATGAAAAGCGCCAGGATGACGGGAAAAATAAAAGGAAAGGCGGAACGATTTTTTCTTTTCCGGAAGCTGCGTTCAATCCGGCAGATCAAGGCGCTGAGCGCAAGAAAGACCAGCACCGAGGCCAGGAGCTGCTTCACGCAACTGAGCACAAGCTCGGTCGACACGCCATCAAGCGACGAGGTCAGGGTAAAAACGACGGATTGCAGGCTTGGCTTGCCGAAGCGATATTCGACCCAGTGCAGGGTGAACAGCAGTGCAATAGAAAGAAATAACAGAAAAAACAGCAGGAAATATTTGCTGCATGTGGCAATCTTTTTTTGACGCCGTGGAGTTTGATCGGTCATTTTTACAGGGAAAAATTACAGGGTTAGGGCGAAAAGCGGGTCGGCATGAAAGTATGCTCCCGCCCGGAAAAAATCAATTCCTTGCCCCCTCCCCCGGCGGCATTATTATTCCCGACGCGGGCAACAAGCCGCCTTCCGGGCGGCGCGCAACTTGCCAAGCCGGAATTGAGCGGATAATGAAACGTTCGCGGCAATATTCAAAAAAGGATGAGCATATGCACACAGCCGATACGGAAAAAGGCGATTCCCCCCGGGTTGGAGCGCTGATCCTCGCGGCGGGCAAGGGCACGCGCATGTATTCGGATACCCCGAAGGTACTGAAGACCATTTTGGGCGAACCCATGCTGCGTTACGTGATGGACGCGCTCGCGCCTTTTTTCGGCGAGCGGGTCTGGACCGTGATCGGCCACGGGGCGCGGCGGGTTGAGGCCGAATTTTCCGGCGAAGACCGCCGCTTTGTCACGCAACTCGAGCAGAAAGGCACCGGCCACGCGCTGGTGGCTGCCTGGCCGGTTTTGCGCGCGGCCCGGCTCGACTATGTGGTGGTGGTCAACGGGGACACGCCGCTTCTGGGCGCCCGCGAGCTTTCAGCCCTGCTTGAGGCGTCCCACGGGACGGATGTCGTTTGCCTAACCCTGACCTTGGCCGAGCCGGGCGCCTATGGCCGTATAATTCGCAAAAACGGCCGCATGGCCGGGATTATCGAGGCGAAGGACTATGCCCCGAAACTCTATGGCCCGGAAACCGGCGAAGTCAACTCCGGCATCTATTGCCTGAAGTTGTCCTCAGTGGAGCCGCTGCTGACCCAAATTTCCAACGCCAATGCCAGCAACGAATATTACATCACGGACCTGATCGGCCTGGCGGCCGCCGCCGGCCTCTCGGTTGTCGGCGTGAGCATGGGAGACGAGCCGAATCTGCTGGGCGTGAATTCCCCCAAAGAACTGGCCGCCACGGAAAGCCTTCTGCGCGCGCGCATTGTCGGGCAATGGCTGACCAAAGGGGTAATGGTCCATATGGCGGAATCCGTGCTCATCGGCCCGCGCGCCGAGCTTGAGCCGGGCGCGGAACTGACCGGCCCCTGCGAAGTCTACGGGAAGAGTTTTATCGGGCGTGACGTCCGAGTGCGGTCGCACACTGTACTGCGCGACGCGCGCGTGGAGGCGGGCACTGAGATCCGCTCATTTTCCCATATCGAAGGCGCGCGCATCGCCCCCAACTGCCTGGTCGGGCCCTTCGCCCGCCTGCGCCCCGGCAGCGTGCTCGAGGAAAGCGCCCATGTGGGCAATTTTGTGGAAACGAAAAAAGTCCGCCTGGGCAAGGGCGCTAAGGTTAACCACCTGACCTATCTCGGGGACGCCGAAGTGGGCGCGGCGGTCAATGTCGGCGCGGGCACCATCACCTGTAACTATGACGGCGTGAACAAGCACCAGACCATCATCGGCGAACATGCCTTTATCGGCAGCAACACCGCCTTGGTGGCGCCGGTGATTGTGGGCGCCGGCGCGCTGGTCGGGGCTGGCTCGGTCATCACCAAAAACGTGCCCGACAACAGTCTGGCCGTCACCCGCGCGCCTCAGCGCACTATCAGCCGCGTGAAGTCGGCGAAGCCGGAAAAAACGGAATAGTTTTCGTCTTCGGCGGCCGGGGAGCGCCGCGCTCCGGCCGCCGGGGGTGTATTGTTTTCTTCTTAAAGCTAATCCCTTTTTAAGGGTT
>JAVBVM010000182.1:0-12780 GCA_031554295.1 Desulfovibrionaceae bacterium
CGCGTTCACCTCCGCCAGTATCTGGTTATCCGTGAAATGCTGCAACTGGATGGCCCCCTGCGGGCAGGTGGAGGTGCACAGGCCGCAGCCCTGGCACACGGTTTCAATCACCTGGGCTTTTTTCTCGCCCCGGACCAGCACATCCTCAATGGCCCCAAACGGGCAGGTCATGCCGCACTTGCCGCAGCCCACGCAACGGCTGACGTTGACCTGGGCGATCTGCGGGTCGTTCTGCAACTTGCCTTTGGCGAACAGGCCGAGCACCTTGGCCGCCGCCGCCCCGCCCTGGCTGACCGAAGTCGGGATGTCGCGCGGGCCCACGCAGGCCCCGGCCAGGTAGACCCCGGCCGTATTGGTTTCCACCGGGCGCAGCTTGATGTGGCTTTCCATGAAAAAGCCGTAGGTTTCGCAGGAAATGCGCAGGGTTTCGCCGAGCTTGTCCGCGCCCTGCGATGCCTCGGCCCCGACCGCGAGCACGACCATATCCGCCGCCACCTCCACCTGTTCGCCAAGCAGGGTGTCGGCCCCACGCACGATATACTTGTCGCCGCGCGGCTCGATCATCGAGACGCGGCCGCGCACGTATTCCACGCCGTACTCTTCCATGGCCCGACGGGTGAACTCATCATACATTTTGCCCGGCGCGCGGATGTCCATGTAAAACACATAAACGTTGGCGTCCGGAATATGGTCGCGCGTCAAAATGGCCTGCTTGGCCGTGTACATGCAGCAGAAGCCGGAGCAATAGGGCCGGTCCAGCGAGCGGTCGCGCGAGCCCACGCACTGGATGAAGACCACGGTCTTCGGCTCCTTGCCGTCGGAAAGGCGCGTCACGTGCCCGCCCATGGGGCCGGAGGTGGAGAGCAGTCGCTCGTACTGCAAACTGGTGATCACGTCCTTGTAGCGGCCGGCGCCGTATTCCGGGCACTTGACCGGATCGAACATGTCAAAGCCGGTGGCCGTAATGATCGCCCCGACCTTTTCCGTGATCAGCTCGTCTTCCATCTCGTAATTGATCGCGCCCACCGGGCAGATCTTGGCGCACACCCCGCACTTGCCCTTCAGGAACTGGCGGCAGGAGGTGGGGTCGATGCGCGCCCGCTTGGGTATGGCCTGCGGAAACGGGATATTAATAGCCGTGGTGGTGGACAGGAATTCGTTGAAGGGATCGGGCGCTTTCTTGCTCGGGCACTTTTCCATGCACGCGCCGCAACCCGTGCACTTGGACCAATCCACGTAAGTGGAGCGCTTGCGGATGGTCACCTCGAAATTGCCCACATAGCCCTCGATCTTCTCGACCTCGGAAAAGGTGTGCATGGTGATGCGCTCGTGCTGCGACACGTCCACCATGCGCGGCCCGAGCACGCAGCTGGAGCAGTCCACAGTGGGAAAGGTCTTGTCGAGCTTGGACATCTTGCCGCCAATGGACTGCTCGCGCTCGACCAGAATGACGTCAATGCCCCCGTCCGCACAGTCCAGGGCGGCCTGAATGCCGGCCACCCCGCCGCCGATCACCAGGACGCGCTTGGTCACGTCAAAGCTCTTGGCGAACAGCGGCTTGTTATTACGCAGCTTTTCCACGGCAATGCGCACCAGATCGATGGACTTGGCCGTATTGGCCTCGACGTCCTTGCCGATCCAGGAGACATGTTCGCGGATATTGGCCATTTCAAACATGTAGCGGTTCAGGCCGGCCCGCTCCACCGTGCGGCGGAAGGTCGGCTCGTGCATGCGCGGGGTGCAGGAAGCCACCACCACGCCGTCCAGCTTGTGCTCCTTCACCGCTTCGATGATCCCGGCCTGGCCCGGTTCGGCGCAGGCATAGGGGGTATCCTGGGCAAAGGCCACGTCGGGCATGCCCTGGGCGGCCTTGGCCACGGCCACCACATCCACGGTGGAAGCGATATTGCTGCCGCAGCGGCAGACGAAAACGCCTATTCTCATGCCCGGCCTCCTTGCGCGTGCTTTTCCAGCACCTTGTCGGGGCTCGCGTTCAGCTTGTCGATGCCGAGCGTTTTGGTATCCAGCCCGAAGGCCAGGCCGAGCATCTGGGTGATGTAGAAAACCGGGATGTCGAAGGTCTCGCCCGCCGCTTTTTCCGCCTGTTTCTGACGTAAATCCAGATTCATCTGACAGAGCGGGCAGGCCACCACCATGGCGTCGGCCCCGGCCGCCTTGGCGGCGGACAAAAGCCGGCCGGACAAGCGGGCCGTGATTTCGCGCCGAGGCACGCCCGAGGACGCGCCACAGCACTCCACCTTCAGAGGATACGGCAGCACCTCCGCGCCCAGGGCTTCCAGAATGCCGTCCATGCTCACCGGGTTTTCCATGTCGTCAAAACGCATGACCTCGGCCGGCCGGGTCATGATGCACCCGTAGTAGGGCACCACCTTGATGCCGGCCAGCGGCTTCTTCACCAGGCTTTTAATCTTCTCAAGGCCCACTTCCTCGATCAGAATCTGAAGGATGCCAAAGGTCTCCGGCAGGTCGTCAGCCGAGCGCTCTATGATGCGCTCGACCTTGGCCCGGAAGGCCGGATCCTGGATATTGTGGTGGGCGTGTTTCAGATTGCTCAGGCAGCTCGGGCAGGGGGTGAACACCTTATCGCACCCCGCGTCTTTGGCCTGTCCGAGATTGCGCGCGCTCAGCGAGGCGGACAGAACCAGGTCCGTGATATGCCCCGGGGATGCGCCGCAACAGTTCCAGTCGGGTATCTCCCGCACCTCGACGCCCAGGGCCGCGCAGATGGCCCTGGTCGATTGCTCGTAGTCGGTGGAGGTGCTCAGGCCGGAGCAGCCGGGATAGTATGCCAGGCTCATTTTGTCCGTTCCTCCTCAAAACGCTTGAAAATTCGGGCCACATGCGCCGCCCCTTTGATCCGGTGCGGTGTGAAGGCCAGTTTGCCCTTGGGCAGCGTCCGCGGCAAAAGGTCCAGGTCCGTGAACATCCGGCCGGTACGCAGCATGTAGTGCGCCATCAGGCCCAGTTCATAGGTGCGGCCGAACATGCGCACTGAAGTGAGAAAAGTGTTCCAGAAAGCGGGCAGACGCGGCTCGGTCAGGCGCTTTCCCTCCCAGGCCATCTGGCGCAGGGCGTCCATGACCTTGGCCACGTCGATATCGTTCGGACAGCGGGTGGAGCAGGTCGAACAGCCCACGCACAGCCAGAGCGAGCGGCAGTTCAGAGCCCTGTCCTTTTGCCCGAGCTGGGCAAAACGCATGATGCGGCTGACCGGCTCGTCGTAAACAAACGAGCACGGGCACCCGGCCGTACAGTTGCCGCACTGGTAGCAACGGGAAAGGTCTTCGCCGCTGCGTTCCTGAACTTCGCGGATGAATTCCGCGTCGCGGCCCGTAAGTAAGTTTGGGGTATCCATAGATTTCGCCCTTGTCCCGGCGACAACGCCCGGGTAGAAGATGCAACAATCGCCGGCGCCCGGCGGGAAGGCCGGACCAGCAGCGCCCAAAAGTAATATGCCATCTGCCGACGTTTGTGAAGACGTGCAAGGTCTTCTACGAAAAAACGGACGAGATCACCCGCGTGCCCGCGCCGGCCGGGGCTTTCCAAGCTGACTGAGCAGCATGCCCGCCATGATCGGGATGAGCGCCAGCATCTGCGGCCGCGTCAACCGCTCGTCCAGCAGAGCGACACCCAAAACAAGCGTGACGGCCGGAATGGCGCCGATCCAGGCCGACGCCTGCCCGGCCGACAACCGGGCCACACCGATGTTATAACAACCATAGGCGACAATGGTGACGCAGGAAAGAAAAATCAGGCTACCCACCACCGGCGGCGAAGAAAGACCGCCAGGCAAAGGCACGCCGGGCAGGAACAGCAGCAGGCCGAAAAAAATAACGCCGGAAAGCGACTGCATGGCCGTGATGATGAACGGCGGATAGCCGGCCAGCCGGCGCACGCACAGGGTATAGATCATGGCCATGCACATGGCCAGGAATTCCAGGCTGTTGCCCAGCAGGGCGTCGGGCGCTTCAGGGGTATTTTCCCCGGTCAGGCTCATGATCGTCACGCCGGCAACCGCCAGCAAAAATCCGATCCAAACGACCCCGCCCTGGCGCTCGCCCAGGACGAAAAACGCCGCCGCCCCGACCATCAGCGGCAAAAGCACCGTGACCATGCCCGCCTGGGAAGCGGTGGTGTAAGTAAGGGCGTAGCTTTCAAACAGAAAATACAGGCAGGGATCGGCCAGCACCATAAAAAAAATAATCCGGCCGTCGCCCCTTTTGAACGGAACGTTCCGCCGCTGTCGGCTGATGATGGGCAAAAGCAGAATACTGCTGGTCAGCATGCGGCAGAACATGACGCAGAGAGGGTGCATCTCGGAAAGGGCCACGCGCATGGCGATAAAGGTGCCGCTCCACAGGAGCATGGCCGCGGCCAGCGCGGCAAACGCCACAATGTCGGGTCCGGTTCCTTTGGCTTTGGCGGGCATAAATCTTTCCACTATCCGTCCGGTTGAGGCCAGGCGTTAAACGAAAACTTCACCGCCCACCTAGTTGCTTTCTCCATCCGCGTCAAGCCGAGGACGCGCCGCGCATTACAGGCTTAACGTATTGAAAAAATATATAAAGAAAAAAATTAAAAAAAATTTCCCGTCCCCCCCTTTTCAAATAAAAAACCTGCTTTATATAACCGGGCACGGCGGGAGGGACACCTTCCCGCGCTGTCTTCAAGGGGAGACAAAAGCTTTCCGCGCCCCAAAACAGGCGCGGCCAGGACACACTGTTTTTTGGGCTGGCACTCGCACGGCATGAGTGCCAACAAACTTCAATCGCAACTATTGGAAAAGGAGCATTGGTTATGAAGCTGAAGCCTTTGAATGACCGCGTTCTCGTGAAGCGTCTCGAGTCAGAGGAAAAGACCGCCGGCGGTCTGTACATTCCCGACACGGCGAAGGAAAAGCCCTCGCGCGGCGTGGTGATCGCGGCTGGTCCCGGCAAGCGCGCCGACGACGGCAAGCTCATGGCGACCACGGTCAAGGCGGGCGATACGGTGCTGTTCAGCAAGTATGCCGGCACCGAAATCAAACTCGACGGCGAAGAACACCTGGTGATGCGCGAAGATGACATTCTCGCGATCATCGAATAATTACGCCCGCACCAGAACCCAATCATCAAGAGGAGTATAGATATGGCCGCTAAAGAAATTTTGTTCGACACCAAAGCCCGGGAAAAGCTTTCCAAGGGCGTGGACAAGCTCGCCAATGCCGTGAAAGTGACGCTGGGGCCCAAAGGCCGCAACGTCGTGATTGAAAAGTCGTTCGGTTCGCCGGTCATCACCAAGGACGGCGTGAGCGTGGCCAAGGAAATCGAGCTTGAAGACAAGTTCGAAAACATGGGCGCCCAGATGGTCAAGGAAGTGGCTTCCAAGACCTCCGACATCGCCGGCGACGGCACCACCACCGCCACCCTGCTGGCCCAGGCCATTTACCGCGAAGGCGTGAAGCTGGTGGCCGCCGGCCGCAACCCCATGGCCATCAAGCGCGGCATCGACAAGGCCGTTGAAGTGCTGGTCAAGGAACTGAAGAATCTTTCCAAGCCCACGCGCGACCAGAAGGAAATCGCCCAGGTCGGCACCATTTCCGCCAACTCCGACACCACCATCGGCACCATCATCGCCGAATCCATGAGCAAGGTCGGCAAGGAAGGCGTGATCACGGTCGAGGAAGCCAAGGGTCTGGAAACCACCCTGGAAGTGGTGGAAGGCATGCAGTTCGACCGCGGCTACCTCTCCCCCTATTTCGTCACCAACCCGGAAATGATGGTCTGCGAACTGGACGAGCCTTACATCCTGTGCTGCGAAAAGAAGATCTCCACCATGAAGGATCTGCTCCCCGTGCTGGAACAGGTCGCCAAAGTGCAGCGCCCGCTGGTGATTATCGCGGAAGACGTTGACGGCGAAGCCCTGGCCACCCTGGTGGTGAACAAGCTGCGCGGCATCCTGCATGTGGTGGCCGTGAAGGCCCCCGGCTTCGGCGACCGCCGCAAGGCCATGCTGGAAGACATCGCCATCCTCACCGGCGGCCAGGTTGTGTCTGAGGACATGGGCCTGAAGCTGGAAAACATGGGCATCGAGCAGCTCGGCACGGCCAAGCGCGTGGTGGTGGACAAGGAAAACACCACCATCGTCGACGGCGCCGGCAAGGCCGACGGCATCAAGGCCCGCGTGAAGCAGATCCGCGCCCAGATCGAAGAGACCACCTCCGATTACGACCGCGAAAAGCTCCAGGAACGCCTGGCCAAGCTGGTGGGCGGCGTGGCCGTGATCAACGTCGGCGCGGCGACTGAAACCGAAATGAAGGAAAAGAAAGACCGCGTGGAAGACGCCCTGAACGCCACCCGCGCGGCCGTTGAAGAAGGCATCATCCCCGGCGGCGGCACCGCTTTCATCCGCGTGGCCCCGGCCTTGAGCGAAGTGAAGCCGGCCGACGACGACGAAGCCGCCGGCGTGAACATCATCCGCCGCGCCATCGAAGAGCCGCTGCGCCAGATCGCCATCAACGCGGGCTTTGAAGGCTCCATCGTGGTGGAAAAGGTGCGCGAAGGCAAAGACGGCTTCGGCTTCAACGCCGCCACCGGCGAATTCGAAGACCTGATCAAGGCCGGCGTCATCGATCCGAAAAAGGTCGCGCGCATTGCCTTGCAGAACGCCGCTTCCGTGGCTTCCCTGCTGCTCACCACCGAATGCGCCGTCGCGGAAAAGCCCGACTTGAAGAAAGAACCCGCCATGCCCGCCGGCGGCATGGGCGGCATGGGCGGCATGTACTAAGCCGCTGGCTGATTGCAATACGAAAGGGAGGCGAAAGCCTCCCTTTTTTTATGCCAATAATACGTAGTATTATCGCAAAGCCCAGTCAATAATAGAAAAAGGCTTTAGGAAAATAACCTTTGCCCTATAACGCTCGCCATGCCATACAGTAGTTGTAATTCCATCAGGTCTTTACGTCGCGGCGAGGGCGGAAAGACCGGGGAAGACCGGGCGCATTTCTTCTCGCCAGCGTAACGGAGGTTTGTATGAAAAAAATATTCCCCCCCAAACGACCGACCGCGCGAATTATGGGCCTGCTCAAAGCCCTCGCGGCGCCCTTCATCCCGCCGCCACTCGCGCCGGAATCGGCCAGGCAGGCCGACCCCAGGCGTATTATGCCCAGGCGGTATCCTTTCGGTCGCTGACCGCATTCCACAGAAGCCCCGCGAGCCCCGGACAAATCCGGGGCGGAAACCGGCCGGCGAGGGACTTCTGTTTTACATATCGGCTTAAGGCGCATCCCATGTAAATCTGGAACTCAAGCCGCCCCAAGGCGGAAAAGGCAAAGGCCAACGGTTCCGTTGGCCTTTGCCAGCCGACCGGCACCTCTTGAGCGCCATTCCGAAAACCCAACCCAAGCTAACAAACAGTATCGGCCCCTCCCCCAGTTGCGTCTTGAGCGCGGGGCTCTTCAACCGGGCAAGATGGGGCCGGTTTCGGCATACGCCGCGGCCTGAAGGCCGCCCTGAAATTTGTCACCTGAAAAATCGCGAGATATTTATGAAAAAGAGCATACTTTCCCGTTTTGCATTGTTGGGGATATTGGCGTTGTTCCTTCTTGCCGCCGCCCCCGTCGTGGCGCACGGCGCCACAGGCGATAAGGACGTCACCACCAGCGTGGAAAACCTCCTGAAAAACTACATCAATATTGACGTCAGAACG
Source organism: Desulfovibrionaceae bacterium (assembly GCA_031554295.1). Lineage (GTDB taxonomy): Bacteria > Desulfobacterota > Desulfovibrionia > Desulfovibrionales > Desulfovibrionaceae > JAVBVM01. The sequence continues at coordinate 7,708 of JAVBVM010000182.1, forward strand.
CAAGACGGCGTGGTCACCCTCTCCGGCAGCGTTAAAAGCCAGAATGTGAAGGATCGGCTTGTCGACCACATTCGCCAGATTCCGGGCGTCAAGAGCGTCAACGACCTGATCACGGTGCAGGATGACGCGTCCATGGAAGGAATGAACCCGAATAAGTAATTTAAACGTGGGTACCGCCATGCCACAGGCCCCCGAGGAACATCCCTGAACTGCCCGCCGCGCCGGCGCGGGCGCGGCGGGCGGTTCAGCCGACGCAACAGAGCCGAGTGGCTATTCGCGTCCATAGCGACGGCGAAAAACCGCTCTGAACTTCCCCACTCTAAAGCATGAGGTTATTTTGCTATGAAAAAGAATATATTCTTCCGTTTTGCGTTGATGGGATTTTTGGCCTTGTTCCTGCTGACCGCCGCTCCCGCGACGGTGTTTGCCCTCGAGGATGTGGATATCAACGCCAGCGTGGAAGACACCGTGAAAAACTACCCGACTGTCAGCGTCGAAACGGCTAACGGCGTGGTCACGGTATCCGGCACCGTCAAAACGCAGCAAGAAAAAAAGGACCTTATCGACCGTATCCTTCGTGTGAACGGAGTAAAGGACGTCAAGGACAAGCTCACCATCCAAAACGCCAAATGACAATATCTTCATCTACCATGTGATTTACGCCCCATACAGATGGGAAGGCGCGGCCGGAGGCATTCCCGCCGCGCCTTTTTCTTTGCCGTGTCCATGCCGCTCTATTTTTTCAACCCGCTCCGTGCTATACCGGCGCAATCACGCAGGGAGGGGCAGTATGGCATTCAGCGCGTTTTCCGACATTGAAGCCCATCTGGCGCAACTCGGCATGTTCCACATGGATTTGCGTCTTGACCGCGTGGAGCGCGTCCTTGCGGCGTTGAAGCCCGCGCGTTCCGCCTGCCGCATCCAGGTGGTGGGCACCAACGGCAAAGGCTCGACATCGACCTTTCTCGCCACGCTGGCGGCCACGGCCGGCCTGAACGTCGGCCTGTTCACCTCGCCGCATTTGGCAAACGTGCGCGAGCGCATCCGTCTATACTCACCCGGCGACCGGGGCCGCCTGGTGTCCGAGGAAGGCTGGCTTGATCCGGCCAGCAAGGTGATGGAAGCGGGCGGGGACTGCTTGACCTACTTTGAATTTCTGACCGTGCTGGCCGCGCGCATTTTCGCCGACGCCGAAGTGGACGTGGCGATTTTTGAGGCGGGCCTCGGCGGCACGCACGACGCCACCACCATTCTGGAAAAGGATTTCCTGTGCGTTACCCCGGTGGAGCTGGACCACGAGGCGGTACTCGGGTACACGCCCGAGGCCGTGGCGCGCGACAAGGCCGGGGCCATGCGTCCCGGCGTGCCGGTTTTCAGCGCGCCGCAGGCCGCAAGCGTTGAGGCGGTGCTGCGCGGCTGCGCCGGCCGGTGCGGCGCGTCCTTTGAAGTGGCGCAGCCCGTCCAGGTGTCGCAGGTTCTGGGCCTGACCGGTCCCCACCAGCGCATTAACGCCGGCCTGGCGAAAGTCGCTTGGATTGCCGCCGCGCGGCAACACGGCTGGCACGCCAATGCCCGGCTGATCGATCAGGCCCTGGCCGACGCCTGGCTGCCCGGCCGTTTGCAGCAAATTCCGGCCGCCCCGGAACACCCGCCCCTTATTGTCGACGGCGCGCATAACGCGCATGGCCTGCGTGCCCTGCGGAGCGCGCTCGCCACTCTGCCTTGCGATCCGCAAAGCCTGATTTTCGCCTGTATGGGCGATAAGGCTCTCAACGCCATCCTGCCGCTGGTGCGCGATATCGCGGGCGACAAGCCCGTGCTTGTGCCGCCGGTGAAAAATTGCGCGCGGGCCATGAACCCTGAGGAGCTGGCCCGCATGCTCGGCGGAAACGCCCGCCCCGCGCCCTCGCTTGAGGCCGCGCTCAAGGCGTTGCCGAGGGAAGAGCCGGCGCTGTTGTGCGGCTCCTTGTATTTGACCGGAGAATTTTTTACGTTGTGGCCCGAATACCTCAATGCGGCGCCGCAGCCGTGTTCCAACTTCTGATCGCTTCCGGAGTCAGCCGTGAACCTGTTTCGCTGTTTGCCCAGCGTTGACGCCCTGCTGGGGGCCCTGTCCGCCGCCGCGCCCGCCCTTGGCCTGCCCCGGACCTACCTGGCCGACCTGGTCGCCGCTTTCCTGGACGAGCAGCGCGGCGCCATCCGCAGTGGCCTGATCAGCGCCCCGGAAGCTTTGCGCCTTGAAGCCCTCTTGCCCGCCCTGCGCGCCCGGGCGGAGGAAGCCGCCCGCCCGCATTTCCGCGTGGCTGTCAACGCCACCGGGGTAGTGCTGCATACCAACATGGGGCGCGCCCCTCTGGCGGAGGAAGCGGTGGAGGCCGTTATCGCCATTGCCGGCCGCTATTCCAACCTGGAGCTGGATTTGGCCACCGGCGAGCGCGGCAGCCGCTACAGCCATGTTGAGAAGCTGCTCCGCCACCTGACCGGGGCCGAGGCCGCCCTGGTGGTCAACAACAACGCCGCCGCCATTCTCCTGGTGCTCGATACCCTGTGCAAGGGGCGCGAAGTGCCTGTTTCGCGCGGCCAGTTGGTGGAAGTGGGCGGCAGTTTCCGCATTCCGGAAGTCATGGAAAAAAGCGGCGCCATTTTACGTGAAGTGGGCACCACCAACCGCACCTGGCTCAAAGACTATGAAAACGCTTTGAACGAACAGACCGGCGCTCTGCTGCGCGTTCACACCTCCAATTACCGCGTCATCGGCTTTACCGCCGACGTGTCTCTGGCCGAACTGGCCCGGCTGGCCCAAAGCCGGAACCTGCCGCTGATCGAGGATCTGGGCAGCGGCAGCTTCCACGATTTCACCCCCCAGGGCCTGACCGGCGAACCGGTGGTCGCCGCCTCCCTGCGGGATGGCGCCGACGTGATCACCTTTTCCGGCGACAAGCTCCTGGGCGGCCCGCAGGCGGGCGTGATCTGCGGCAAATCCGCCTGGATCACCCGCATCAAATCCAACCCGCTGAACCGCGCCCTGCGCGTCGATAAAATGACCCTGGCCGCCCTGGAAGCCACCTTGCGCCTCTACCTTGATCCAACCCGGGCCGCGCAGCGCGTTCCCGCCCTGCGCATGATCACCGCCGACCCCGAGGAACTGGCGGCCAAGGCCCGCCGCCTTTCCCGTCGCCTGCGCCGCGCTTTGGGGACGCTGGCGCGCGTTCAGCTCACGCCCGGCACGTCGGCTGTCGGCGGCGGCTCCTTTCCCGAGCACAATCCGCCCACTACCCTGGTCAGCCTCATCCCGGCCGGTTGCTCCGTTGAAACGCTGCGCCAGCGCCTGCTTTCCACCACGCCGCCGCTCATCGCGCGGGTGGAGCGCGATACCCTGCGCCTTGACCCGCGCACCATCGCCGATGACGAATTCAACGCCGTGGCCTCGGCCTGCGCGCAGGCGCTGAAATAAGAAAACGCCTCCGGCGGCCGAGAGGGCATGCCCCCCGGAACCCCATCCGGCAGCCGAGCGGCTTACGGCCTGTTCCGGCGGGAGTTCGCCGAAAAGCTTCCACCTCGGACCTTTCTTGCGATCCGCCCCTTTCTGGGCTAGGTTCCTCTGGAATAATCTCCAGAGAGGTGAGAACCCAATGAGGCTGTTTTCCCGTTTCGTCACCTTGGCCCTTATGGCGCTGCTTCTTTGCCCGATCGCCCTTTCCGCCGCCTCGCCCTGGGACCGCCACCGCCAGGATCGCGGCTACATTTCCGATCCGCGCGAGCAGGCGCGGCAGAAATCCCAGGCAGCCGCCATGGCGGCGCAAAAGGAACTGGCCGCGCTGTATGATGAGCTGGAAAGCATGCGGCACAGCAAGGCATTTCAGCGCGCCGGCCTGACCTTCTGGCACCAGAAATCCGTGCAGTGGGCCTACCAGGTTCGGGCGCTGGCCGAGCGCCTTCAGGACGAGGGCGGCATAGATTATGACCTGCGCGAGGCCCCTGACGAGCTTCTGCGGCTTGCCCGCGCCTGGAAGAATAACCCTGACGGCTCGACCCACCGCGCGCGAAGCGCCCAGGATGCCGTTCTGCGGGCGCTTGGCCGGGTGCCGGCCGAACCGGACGATGATATGTATGATGAAAATTGGTACGACGAAGACGACGATGAAGAGACTGCCCCATGACGCTGGCCCCTAACCGTCCAATTGCCGCGGCCATGGCCGTGCTGTTCGAGCAGGGCCGGATTTTGCTGGTGCGGCGCGCCAACCCGCCGGATGCCGGACTTTGGGGGTTCCCCGGCGGAAAAATTGAATTCGGGGAAAGCGTGCATGCGGCCGCGCTCCGCGAATTGAACGAGGAAACGGGCCTCACGGCCGAAGCCGTTGATATTGTGACTGTGGTCGACGTCTTTGAGCGGGCCGGCATGGGAACCGGTCCGCATGACGCAGGAAAGCTGACGCGCCAGTTCGTGCTGATTGCCGTGCTCTGCCGCCACCCCGCCGGTGAAGCCCGACCGGCCGACGATGCCCTGGAGGCCCGCTGGTTCTCCCCGGACGAGTTGGAAGCCGGCGGCATACCCATGAGCCGTGAGGTTTTGCGCATCGTGCGCCTTGCGGCAGGCCGTGCGAATCCGTAACCCCGCAACGAATCCCATGGAAAAATAAGGGGTTCCAAAGGCATTCAGCCGCGGGCGAGTCCGCGAGCCGTACGGGTGAAAAGAGCGGAAACGCCACGCCCCTTTGCCCGCCGGGGAAGCCCGCCTTCCCCTCCCCTCTTGCGTCAGGGGAGGTCTTTTCTTCCTTTCAGCTTGACACTTCAAGGCGCATCGACTATTCACCTTGGTTCTACCTTGCTCATCCGTGGAAGGATGGGCCTCATGACCAAAAGGAGGATCTCATGAGAAAAATTGAGACCCTGCTGCTTTTATCCCCGGAACTGTCGGCCGAGGCGCGTGAAACGCTGCTGGCCGGTTTTGTGGCGGTGATCGAGCGTGAACAGGGAAAGATGCTGGCTACGGACCACTGGGGCATGCGCGATCTCGCCTACCCGGTGAAGAAGCAGATGCGCGGCTATTATGTCCGCCTGGAATATGCCGCG
>JAVBVM010000108.1:0-6995 GCA_031554295.1 Desulfovibrionaceae bacterium
CGGCCAGGTCCAGGGCAGGGGAACGCCCACGTTGCCGGGCTTGACCGTGCCGTCTTCGTCGGGGCGCAGGACCGGGCCGCGGAAGCCGTTGGACACGCAGCCGCCGGGCACTTCAATGGCGCCCACCATCATGTTGATGATTTTGCTCACCAGGTCGGCGTAGGTGCCGCCGCGGTGGTTTTCGACGTTACGTTCGACGTTCATGGAAACCGGCCGGAAGGGGAAGGTGAAGCCGTCGATCTCGATGGTTTCGCCAATGCGGGCGTGGTCCACGAATTCGCGGGCGATGCGGCGGATGGTCGCGGCCGGCACCGTACATTTGCTCTCGGCCCATTCCGGCGTGTATTTCTTGAATTCTTCCTTGATCAGCGTGTAGGCCGTGGAGCACTTCACGCCGTCCACTTCAAACTCGCCTTCGATGGCGATGTCCTGGAATTCGGCGCTGTAGGGCTTGGCCTTCTTTTCCGCGGAATCCCAGATCATCGGCTTGTTGGTTTCCGGGTCGCGCAGGTAGTGGGCATCCGGGCCGATCAGGTAGGGCGAGTTGGTGCGGTATTTCAGGAACCATTCGTCGCGCTTCAGGCCTTCGTGCATCATGACGTGCGCGAACCCGAGCACAAAGGCCAGGTCCGTGCCCGGCCGGATGGGCACCCATTCGCCCTTGGCCGCCTCGTAGGAGGAGCGCGGGTCAACCACCACCAGCTTCATGCCCCGGGCGATGGCCTTGGCGAACTTGCGCGTGGCCGAGGCCGTGGCGATATTCGGCCCGATGGAGCGGCCCAGGGTGATGTGGTACTCGCAGCGTTCCAGGTCCACGATGGCGACCGGCCAGCTGGCTTGCACAATGCCCGTGGCGTAGTGCACCACGCAACTGGCGCCGTGCGAGCCGCTTTCGTTCGGCGTGCCGAAGGCCTTCGCCCAAGGTTTGCGCAGGATGGAGTCGCGGTTGCCCCAGCCCTCGGCCAGGATCAGGCCGCGCGGGTCGTTTTCGCGGATCTTGCGCAGGCCGTCCACAGTGAGGTTGATTGCTTCTTCCCAGCTCACCTCTTTCCAGCCCGGATCCGCCTCCAGGCCCTTGTCCGGATTGGTGCGGACCAGCGGCGACTTGATGCGGGGGGGATTGTAGAGGCTCATCATTTCCGCGTTGCCGCGCGGGCACAGGCTGCCATAGTTGGGCGGCATGTCGGGATCGCCCTCGATCTTCACGACAATGCCGTCTTCCAGAAAGATCTTGGTGGCGCAGTCGCCCTGCATGCAGCTTCTGCAAAGGCCGCGCAGAACCTGCTTGCCTTTGGAGGCGTTTTCAGGAATGGGGCCCCACGCGTAGGGCGCCCCGCCCATTTTCGGGGGCGCGGCTTTAAGGTCTTTCAGTAGATCTGTGTAGGTTTTCATGTCCGTGCTCATTGAAGGCTCTCCTCGTGCGTGGATAAAAGGGAATGCCCGCGGCCCGCACGCGGGAAGCGCCGAAACCCGGCAAGGAAGCCGGTGCGGGGCCGTCGCGTGCTGAAAAGCTTGCCGTTCATTTGGGAGGCAAAGTGTACTAATTATACCTTATTTTTCCATGGTTTTGCCAATCTCCGCACGGCGCCGGCAATGCTTCTGTTTGGCTTCTCTGATTTCCGAGTTAACCGTAGCCTTCACCGTCTCAGCGGCTTGACTAGGTCGGCGCCAAGATTCTGGAACTTCTTCCATGGTCTGTTATTGAACAATGTGCGTTTACCCGCACTGAGCAAGCAACGTACCAAGAGAGCCGAAACGTGCCTATCATCCATAAATTAAAAGAAAAGAAATAGCCGCATCATTTCTTCCGCAAGAAAGCGTCTCAACAAAAATGTATCAATAGGAAACACTTTAGATCCTTATTTTACCAGTTGTGTATCTTATAAAAAAATGCCATTCTCGACCTGCTTGCGCGGACGCGGGAGATGTTTTTACATTTTCCCTATGTCGGCGGCTGCCTATGGTGCGGCGGCCCGCGTCCGTTCGCATTTGCCGTTTGAACGGTGAAATACTGGAAAGATCTCGCCGCAAAGAGCTTTTTGTTCTCCGATCAAGGGAACCGACATTCGCGCTTAAGGCAAGGGGAGACGCCATATGTCCGGAATAATAAACGAACCCAACGTCATTAAGGAAATCTGGGGTCGATTTATCAATAATCGGGAAACGCGCGAGGATATCGCCAGGCTGGACCCACTAGTCCACAGATCATGGGTCCGCTCCCGGCAGCAAGGGGTCGACCCCAGGCGGGCCAAAGAAAAAATTCTTAAAGGGCTGCCGCTGGAGCGATGTCTGAATGAAAACCGCTTTTTCATCTCCATTGCCCGCTCCTACATGAAAAAACTCTCCTCTTTTTTGGAAGGGGAGCGATTTTCCGTGGTGATTGCGGACGCCAAAGGGATCATCCTGGAGGACATGGGCGGCACGAGCGAGTCCATGAGCGAAAACAAGCTGAAGACCCACATGCGGGTGGGCGCGAGCCGGGATGAAGCTTACGTGGGCACCAACGCCACCGGCACCTGCATGCTTTTGGACAAGCCCATGCAAATACGCGGCGCCGAGCACTATCTGGAAGGGCACCATATATTCACCGGTTCGTCGGCGCCCATACATGATCAATCCGGCCGGGTCATCGGCTGCCTAACGCTGGTCGGGCCGCCCGAAGCCCACGATAAGCACACCCTGGGCATGGTCGTCGCCGCGGCCGACGGCATTGAGAAGGAGCTTTGGCTGCGCGGGGCCTACAACCAGTTGAGCAGCACCTTGCAGTCCATTGCTTCCGGCATTGTCATGGTTGATAATGAGGGAATCATCATCCAGAACAACGACCATGCCTGTGAAATTTTGGAACTGCCCATCCAATCGCTTGCCGGAAGGCGTCTGTCCACGATCATGCGGACAGACGCCGAAGATACGGATCTGCATTTAATCGAACACAATTTCCACAATCGGGAAGTTTCCGTAACCAATGCAAAGAATAAAAACATCTCACTTTCCGTAACCGCCTGCGCCGTGCCCGACGTGAACGGCATCCGGTCCGGAACCGTGCTCACCTTCGAATTCACCCGGCACGTGAACCGCGTTGTCAGCCAGAGAAGCGGCTTTACCGCACGGTATACGTTTGACTCCATTCTCGGAGAGTCCTCAAAGATCGGCGTTGCCCGTAGGGCGGGCCATGTCGCCGCCCGCCGGGACTCCACAGTTCTCATTCTGGGGGAAAGCGGCACCGGCAAGGAGCTGTTCGCCCAGGCCATCCACAATGCCAGCAAACGGGCGTCCGGGCCCTTCATTGCCATTAATTGCGGCTCTCTGCCCAAAGACCTTATTGAAAGCGAATTGTTCGGCTACGTGGGCGGCGCGTTTTCCGGCGCCTCCAAGGAGGGCCAGCCGGGCAAGTTTGAACTGGCGGACAAAGGCACCATCTTTCTCGATTAAATCGGCGATATGGCGCTGGATTTGCAGGCCTCGCTGCTGCGCGTTCTTCAACTCAAAGAAATCACCCGCATTGGCGGAAAACGCACCATTCCCGTTGACGTGCGCATTATCGCCGCCACAAATCGCGACCTGGAAGCGAAAATCCGCGACAATACGTTCCGGAGCGACTTGTTTTACCGGCTCAACGTCTTTCCCATTAACCTGCCCACACTGCGGGATCGCCGCGATGACATCCGCCTGTTTGTCGAGCACCTCATCCGGAATTATCGCTTGGACGGCTTTCCGGTGGAATCCATAGACGCCGAGGCCCTGCACGCGCTGGAGCAATACAGCTGGCCGGGGAATGTGCGCGAATTGCACAACGCCATTGAGCGCGCCGTTAATATTGCCCAATCCAAGCATATTACCGTTGCCGAATTGCCTGAAAATATCCGGGAAAACCTCCGATCAAATATTCCGCCCCTGCCGCCGCCGGCGGCGGAAGCGCAAAAGCCGGCCCCGGCCGATGCTCCCTTGTCGCTTCAGGGCGATTTACGAAAAATCAAGGACACGGAACGCGACATGATTAGTCTGGCCCTGCGCAGAACAGCGGGGAATGTCTCCCGCGCTTCCAAACTCTTGGGAATTGGCCGCAAGACCATGTACTATAAGATGAATATCTATGGGATTGATGTATGCGACATCCGTTCCGGCGTTTGAGCGAACGCCCCGCCTTTTTTCGCAAGCGCCGTCGCCGCCCTGCCGCCCCCTGGCGGGGGAAAGAACCCGCAGGGAGGAATTCCGCCTCTTCCCGGGCCAGCGCAGCGTCTTTTAATTGGACTTTCGGTTCATTTCGTCATAAAATTTCGAGTTTCGGTAAGTAAAAGAGAATAAAAGGCAACGGGATGTCCACACAGGAACATATACGAAATTTCAGCATTATCGCCCATATTGACCACGGCAAATCCACGCTGGCCGACCGGATACTGGAATTGTCCGGCCTGGTGAGCGACCGGGAGAAGCGGGATCAATACCTGGATCGCATGGATCTGGAGCGCGAGCGCGGCATTACCATCAAGGCGCAGGCCGTGCGCATCCCCTATAAGTCGAAAAACGGCCGCCAGTACGAATTGAATTTGATCGACACGCCGGGGCACGTGGACTTCAACTATGAGGTTTCGCGCTCTCTGGCCGCCTGCGAAGGCGCTCTGCTGGTGGTGGACGCCTCGCAGGGCGTGGAAGCGCAGACCCTGGCCAACGTGTACCTGGCCCTGGATCACGACCTGGAAGTGGTTCCGGTGCTGAATAAGGTGGATTTGCCGAGCGCGGACGTGGACCGGGTCAAGAAGCAGATTGAGGAGATCGTCGGGCTGGACTGCGCCGACGCCCTGGCGGTCAGCGCCAAAACCGGCCTGAACGTGGATCTGCTGATGGAGGCCATTGTGGAGCGGCTGCCCGCGCCCGAGGGCAACCCGAACGCGCCGCTGAAGGCCCTGATTTTTGACTCGTGGTACGACCCCTACCAGGGCGTGGTGGTCATGTTCCGCATGGTGGACGGGGTTTTGCGCAAGGGCGACAAGGTGCGCCTGATGGCCACGCAGCGCGAGTACGAAGTGATCCGGCTGGGCGTATTCTCGCCGGAGATTATGGACGTGCCGCAGTTTTCGGCCGGCCAGGTCGGTTTTTTGTGCGCCAATATTAAAGAGTTGGGCGACGCCAAGGTCGGCGACACCATCACCCATGCCGACCGCCCGGCGGAAACCCCGGTGCCGGGCTTCAAGGAAGTGAAGCCCATGGTGTTCTGCGGCCTGTACCCCTCCGAATCGGCCGACTATGAATCGCTGAAGTCCGCCCTGGAAAAGCTGCAATTAAACGACGCGGCCTTTTTGTTCGAGCCGGAAACCTCGCAGGCTCTGGGTTTCGGGTTCCGCTCGGGCTTCCTCGGCCTCCTGCACATGGAGATCATTCAGGAGCGGCTGGAGCGCGAGTTCGACATGGACCTCATCGCCACCGCGCCCTCGGTCATTTACCGGGTGCAGACCACGGACGGCGCGGTGAAGGAAATCGACAACCCGTCCAAGCTGCCGGATCCGGCCAGGATTGCCGCCCTGTACGAACCCTTCGTGCGTATCGACATCCACGTGCCCAGCGAGTTTGTCGGCAACGTGATGAAGCTGTGCGAGGAAAAGCGCGGCCAGCAGAAGGACATGCGCTTTCTCTCCTCCAACCGGGTGATGATCACCTATGAACTGCCCTTTGCGGAAATCGTCTTCGACTTCTTCGATCGTCTGAAGTCCGCCACCAAGGGCTATGCCTCCATGGATTACGAGTTCATTGACTACCGGGAGTCGGCCCTGGTAAAACTGGATATACTTCTGAACGGCGAAGTGGTGGACGCGCTCGCCGTCATCGTGCACCGCGACAAGGCCTACCACTACGGCCGCTCTCTCACGCAGAAGCTCAGGCGCACCATCCCGCGACAGATGTTCGAGGTGGCCATCCAGGCCGCCATCGGACAGAAGATTATCGCGCGGGAGACCGTCTCGGCCCTGCGTAAGAACGTGCTTGCCAAGTGTTATGGCGGCGACATCACCCGCAAGCGCAAGTTGCTGGAAAAGCAGAAAGAAGGCAAGAAACGCATGAAACGGATGGGTAACGTCGAACTGCCCCAGGAAGCCTTCTTCGCCGCCTTGACGGTCGGCGACGACTAAGAACCCTCTAAATTTGCGCCCTTCGTGACGAACCGGAAGTTCCATGGCACGTAAAAGTATGTTCCTCGAATATTTTGAAGCGATTCTTGTCGCCGTTGTCCTGGCCATTCTGCTGCGCACCTTTGTGGTGCAGGCCTATAAGATTCCTTCAGGATCCATGCTCCAAACCCTGCAGATCGGCGACCGGCTGCTGGTGGGCAAGTTCAGCTACGGCATCAAAATTCCCTTCACCGAGCAATACCTGATCGAATTCGACGGCCCGAAGCATGGGGATATCATCGTCTTCCAGGCCCCGCCCAATCCGGAAATCGACTACGTCAAGCGCGTGATCGGCGTTCCGGGCGACGTTATTGAGATCCGCGACAAAAAGGTGATCCGCAACAACCAGCCGCTGGACGAGCCGTATGTGCGCTTCATCTCCGACCGGCCGTCCGCCGCCAACAACATGGCCCCTCAGACCATTCCCGCCGGACAGTACTTCGTGATGGGCGACAACCGCGACGCCTCGGAGGATTCGCGCGTCTGGGGCACTGTCCCACGCGGCTATATCCACGGCCGGGCCTGGATCATATACTGGTCGTGGGACTCCAGTGACTCCAATGACTCCGGCCTGCGCTGGAGCCGGCTGGGCAATATAGTTCGCTAAAGCGCGCCGTCATTGAAAAGCGCTTTTCCACCGCACGCCCGCCGCAAGCGGGGTCTGCCTTCCGTCCCCTGCCCCGCGGGCGTCTGAAATGTGAATGGCCTCACAGCCGCAAGACTAAAGCATTTTAACATTGAAAATTTATATTGATAAAATGCTCTGACGGTGCGAAGCAAAGCGTAGCAACGTCCGCGAGTTTGTCGTAGGCGGGCTTTGCCCGCCGTTAAGCG
>JAVBVM010000094.1:0-30728 GCA_031554295.1 Desulfovibrionaceae bacterium
GGCTGCCTGGCCGGCCCGGTAGTAGCGGCAGCCGTGATCTTTTCTCCCGAAACGGATCTTTCCGCCCTGGCTGGCTTAAACGACTCCAAGCAGTGCACGCCCGCCCAACGCCAGCGTCTGGCTCCGGACATCAAAGCCCGCTGCCTGGCCTGGAGCCTCGGCCTGAGCTGGCCGCCGGAAATCGATCGCCTCAATATCCTGAACGCCACGTTTCTTGCCATGAGCCGAGCCCTGAAAGGCTTTGACCGCCCCGAGCGCCTGCATCTGCTGATTGATGGAAACAAGCGAATCCCCCCCCACCTCCTGGAACAATACGCTCCCGCCAAGCTTGCCGGAAAGCTGACCCAGGAGGCGATTGTCGGGGGCGACGCCCTGGTGCCGGCCATTTCAGCGGCCTCGATTCTCGCCAAAACCTTCAGAGACCGGCTGATGATCGCCCTGGACGCGCGGTGGTCAGGCTACGGCTTTGCCCGGCACAAAGGTTACGGCACCCGGGAACATTGCCAGGCGATTCTGCGTCTCGGCCCCTGCCCCCAGCACCGCCTGACCTTCCGGAAAGTGCGGCCGGGTTCGGAATTTCCCGTCCAGAGCATACAGGCGAGCCTGCTATGACCGCATCCCCACGCCAGATCACCGGCCAGGCGGGTGAAGACGCGGCCGCCGCCCTCCTGCAATCCAAAGGGCTGCGGCTGGTGGCGCGCAACTGGCGTCAGGGCTCGTTTGAGCTTGATATTGTGGCCGAAGAAGGCGATACTTTAGTCTTTATCGAGGTCAAAACCCGCGCGGCGAACGGGCTTCAACATCCGCACGAAGCCCTGACCCCGGCCAAGCGGGCCGCGCTGGCGAAGGCCGCCACACTGTACCTCGCGGAACACGATCTCTGGCACCGGACCTGTCGCTTTGATCTGGTCAGCGTTATTGTGCAGGCGCAAAAAACCGTAGCGGAGCATATTCCCAATGCCTTTGACCTCACCTCAGCTCTGGATAGTCGCCACGCCGCTTGGCAACCCTGGTGACTGTTCGCCCAGGGCGCTTGAAACGTTCGCGGACGCGGACGCGGTGTTGGCCGAGGACACGCGGCGCGCCGGACTGCTTTTTGCCCGGCTGGGCGTCAAGGCCCGACGCTTCATCAGCTTTCACGAGCACAACGAAGCGGCCCGGCTGCCTCAAGCCCTTGAAATGCTGCGGGCCGGCCAGCGCCTGGCCCTAATCTCCGACGCTGGCATGCCGCTGGTGGCGGACCCCGGCTTCCGGCTGGTGCGCGCCTGCCGGGCCGAAGGCATCGCGGTCAGCGTCGTGCCCGGCCCGTGCGCGGCCGTCACCGCCCTGGCCGGCAGCGGCATTGCCCCGCAGCCCTTCGCCTTTCTTGGCTTCATGCCGCGCAGGCAGGCGGACCAGCGCGCCTTGTTCCGCTCCTTTGTCGCAAGCGGCTGCACCCTGATTTTCTATGAGCGCAAAAACCGCCTGGCGTCCACCCTGAAGCTGGCCGAAGAAGAGCTCGGCAACCGCGAATGCTGCGTGGCCCGGGAATTAACCAAGCCGTACGAGGAATTTATTCTTTTCCCATTGGCCGAAGCGCCCGTGCTGTCGGAGCTGCTGGGGGAGATCACCGTGGTTATCGGCCCGGCCGTCGAAACGGCGGCCAAACCGGAGTTGACGCCCCCAGCCCCGTCGGACATACAGGCGTTGATCGCCATGGAGCGTTCCCGGCATCCGGCTCTGAAGCCCAGAGAACTTGCCCGCCGTATCCAGGAGAACGCGCCGGAATACAGCCTTAAAGAACTGTATCGCCTGCTGCAGAAATAGAAGAACCGCCATGGCCAGCGCACGTGTTTTATGGACCTGCTTTCTCCGCTCCTTTTTTGTCGGGGCGGGCCTGAACGCGCGCGGCATGCAGAATATCGGCCTTCTCTTTGCCTTGTGGCCGGGCTTAAGCGCTATCCACGCCACGCCCGAAACGCGCAGTCTGGCCTACCGCCGCTATGCCAGCCACTATAATTGCCACGCCTGGTGGACGCCCCTGCTGATCGGCATGTTCCTCAACCTGGAAACCGCCCACAGCCGCGGCATTTTTTCCGCCGAAATGCTGGACCGCTTCCGCAACACCACCATCCACACCCTTTCCGCGCTCGGCGATTCCGTGTTTTCCGGCAGCGTCGTGGTGTTCTGGGCCTTATCCGCAGCCATCCTCGCCGTTTCCGGCCTGCTCTGGACGGCCATCGTCTGGTCGGTCCTGTTCCTGGTCGGGATTACGGCCTTCAAGCTCTACGGCTTCATCCTGGGCTGGCGAATCGGGTTGAACGCCCTGCTGCACGTCAAGCGCTGGAACCTGATCAACCGGGGCGACACCATCAAATACCTCAACGCCCCGCTGCTGGCCGCCCTGCTCTTCCGCCTGCTTGAACAAGGCGGGCTCGGCGGCCTCTGGGACAGGCCGGGCCTGTTCGACTCAGCCGACTTGTCGACGCTTTCCATCGCGGTCTTCGCCGCCTGCGCGGCGCTGTTCTGGGGCCTCACCCTGCTGGCTCTGCGCCTGCATATTCCTCGTTTTTTCGCCTCATTCCTCATTTTTATTGTTCTGGCTTTGGCTATATTTTTTGTATATTATGCCCCTGCCAATATCCGTTAGAGCGGATTAACCTTGAGAAAGTCCTCCGCTCCGCAGGGGTTTGTCTCCAGATCCTTGCCGTGAAATGGTTGTAGACGAGCTTCGCTCGCGGCTAAGCAAGCATTTCAAACGTAAAATGCATAAGGGGTGCTGCCTTGTCTGAGCCGCTTTTGAACCAGCCCGAACAGTGCGCCACCGTACACGTCTTCAACGAATACGGCCTGCATGCCCGCCCGGCGGCCCAGCTTGCCGCCGAAGCGCGCAAATATGATTCAGAGCTCACCCTCATCCACGGCGCCACCTCCGTGGACGCCAAAAGCGTGTTGGATATCCTGACCCTGGCCGCGCCAAAAGGCGCCAGCCTCACCCTGCGCGCACGCGGCGCCGACGCGGAAACCGCCCTCAAGGAAATCAGCCGCCTTTTCGCCTCCCGCTTTCAGGAGAACCCCTGATGGCGCGCCGCATTTTGAACGGAATTCCCATTTCCGGCGGCATTGCCATTGGACGGGTATTTTTCTCGGAATCTTCAAACTGCGCAATCCGGCGCGAGTTGATCCCCGATTCCGCAGAGGCCGGACAGGCCGAGCTTGACCGCCTGCACCAGGCGGCCCTGACCGTGAAGCTTGATCTCGAATCCTCCATGGAGCGTCTGCCCGCCGATCTGACGGAGCATGCCGCCGTCCTGCGCACGCATATTCTTCTGTGCGATGACCCCAAACTGGCCGCCGCCGCCGAGCGCCGCATCAAAGAACGCCGTCTGTGCGCGGAATGGGCTCTGGAAGAGGCCGTGCAGGAAATCGCCCTGACCTTTGACTCCTTGAACGACACCTATATCCGCGAGCGCATTCAGGACGTGCGCGCTGTGGCCGGGGCCATCAGCTGCGCCTTGAGCGGCGGCGAGCAGATATTGCCCGGCCCCACCAGCCGGCGCATTCTCGCCGCGCATGACATGGCGCCGTCGGACGCCCTCTCTTTGCCGCTGGAGCGGATCATGGGCCTGGTTACGGCCGAAGGCGGCAAAACCTCGCATACCGGCATTTTGGCGCGCGGCCTGCGCATTCCGGCTCTGGTCGGCGTGGCCGGGCTGGACCGCGCAGGCGTGGACGAGCAGCTTGTCATTGTGGACGGCCTGCGCGGCCGGCTGCTCGTTGATCCGGACGAAAGCGAGCTTGCCCACTACACGGATCTCCAGTTGCGCTTTGAGCACTACCAGAGCGCCCTGCGCCGCCAGGCGGCGTTGCCCTCCAAAACGCTGGACGGCCGCCTGATCCCGGTTTCCGCCAATATCGAATTCACCGGCGAACTGCCCGAAGTGGTTGAGGAAAAAGCCGCTGGCATCGGCCTGTACCGCTCCGAATACGCCTTTCTGCGCCAACTGCGTCTGCCCGAAGAGGACGAGTTGTACCATGAATACGCTCAACTCGCCTCCACCCTGCCGGACAGCCCGATTGTCATCCGCACGCTGGACATAGGCGCGGACAAACTGCACCCCACCCACGCCCGCTTTGCCGAGGCCAACCCCGCGCTCGGCCTGCGCGCCATCCGCTACTGCCTGCGCCACCCGCACATTTTCCTGATCCAACTACGCGCCATCCTACGCGCGGCCCGCCACGGCAACATCGCCCTGCTCCTGCCCATGGTCTCCGGCCTACAGGAACTGCTTGACGCCCGCCAGCTTATTTCCGAGGCCGCCGCCGACCTGCGGCGCAAAGGCGTTCCTCATAAGGCCGACATCCCGGTCGGCATTCTGGTGGAAGTGCCGGCCGCCGTGCTTATGGCCGACATTCTGGCCCGACACGTGGATTTTTTCAGCATCGGCACCAACGATCTCGTCCAGTACACCCTGGGCGTTGACCGCGCCAACCGTCACGTGGCGGACCTCTACCAACCTCTGCACCCGGCCATCCTGCGTTCGATCAAGCTCATCGTCGACGCGGCCCACACCGCAGGCATTACCGCCACGGTCTGCGGCGAAATGGCGGCCGACCCTTATTGTCTGCCCATACTCCTCGGCATAGGCGTGGATGCACTCTCCGTGCCGCCCCAGGCCATCCAGGTGGTGCGCCGCATCATCCGTCACAGCTCCCTGCGCGACTGTGCGGCTCTGCTCGAAGACGTTCTGGCCGCCGGCACTGTCGCGGAAATCAACTCTCTGGTGCGCAGCAACAGCTACAGCCGCTTCCCCGAGGAACTCGAATTCTCCGTCACGCTCCTCGGCCCCCTGCTTGATCAGAACGAGGCGCAGTCCCACAACTAATGGAATCAGATAATGACCAAGACCAGCCAGGGCAGCCTGATTGCCCAGAATAAAAAAGCCCGCCACCTCTACGTGCTGGTGGACTCCACTGAAGCCGGCATTGTCCTGACCGGCTCCGAGATCAAAAGCCTGCGCGCCGGGCAAGTAAATTTCCTCGACAGTTACGTCGATTTCCGCCAGGGCGAAGCTTTTCTCGTCGGCCTGCACATCGCCCCCTACGCCAATGCCGGCTACGCCCAGCACGAACCCGACCGCGACCGCAAGCTCCTCCTGCACGCCTCTGAAATCCACCGACTGGCGCTCCATACCGCGCAAAAGGGCCTGACAGTCATCCCTACTCGGCTCTACTTCAAAAACGGCCGCGTTAAAGTGGAAATTGCCACCGCCAAAGGCAAGAAACTCTATGACCAGCGCCAGGATCTCAAGCAACGCGCCGAGTCGCGCGACACCGAGCGCGAACTGGGCAAATGGTAGAACGCCCCTCTATAAGAGCGTCCGGGGGAGCATTGCTCCTTTGAAGCCCTTATAAAAGGGCGTTTTTCCCCAGGTAGCCCACCGCCCTTCGAAAGGAAACTCTCATTTCCAGCCGGTCCCGGAGCGACCCAAGGCCGGGGGAGGCCCCCCCCGGTCCCCTATTCGTCATGGCATCCAGGCGCCGAGCACGACTCGAAACTTTCCGTGTGGTGACAGGAACCCGAGTAACAGTATTGCAGATCGGCTTTTCGCACCTGCATGTTGTCCTCGGGCGGAACCGAGTGCGAATCGTGGCAACGCAAACAGTTGACGATCACCTTGGCGCCGCGGTGCGGGTCGCCTTGGGTGATGTCGACATAGATGTGCGGGTTGACGTGTTCGTCCCATTTACTGACGTAATCCTTGGTCGCCTCTGCCAGCTCCTCGATGGAACCGTGACAGTCCAGACACTCCTGGCTCTCAGCGTCGGCCTGCTGAGCGGGCGATATTCCGGAACTGAAAAAGAGGCACCCCGCAGCCAGGAGAGTGGCCATAGGAATGTATGCCGCCTTCACTATCCGCTGTTTCATCAAGTGGCTCCCTTACGCGGAGCGGCCCCTTACCCCCGAAGGGGGCCGGCCGCTCCGCGCTTGTCAGTGCGTCGTTAGCCTTTGAGAATATGTTTCGCGGCAATGAGCGCCTGCGGGAAACAGCGCCCGAAGCCATGCTGGCTGCTGCCGCCGGCGGATTCGCCGCCACAATAGAGGCCGGGGATAATTTTGCCGTAAATGTCCAGAACCTGGCAATTCTCGTTAATGCGCAGGCCGACATAGCTGTCGTGCATATAGATGCTGCCCCAGGCGGCATAGAATGGCGCCTTCGCGATGGTGAATTTAGGCTCGGGCTTTTCAAAGTCCGGATCCTTCTTGTTGGCCACGAAGGAGTTATAGCGCTTCACCGTGGCTTCCAGCACCTCGCCGGACATTTTATATTTTTGGTACGAGCAGGTATTGATCTTGTCCGCCAGTTCACGCAGGCTGTCCGCGCTGAAAAAGAGGTTCGGATCGACGGCCGGCGGCTCGGTGCTCCACTTTTCCCGCTTCACGGCCTCACTGTCGAAGATGGCCCATTGCGGTCCGGCCGAATAATCCGGCGGGCCGGAGCCTTCATTCATAGCCAGCGCGGCGTCGATGAAAGACTCCGGCTTGTAGCCCAGCTTGGTGGCGTTGCGCCAGTCGCCGGGCACGTAGCCGCCCACCTTGTCGTAAAAGCCTTCAAAAGAGCCTTCGGGGTAGCCTCCTCTGGTCTCGTCATAGAAACGCTTGCCCGCCTGGTTAACCAGGATGACGTCCTGCCAGTCGCGCACCCTCAGGCCCGTGGCCTTGACCTTGGGGAACAGCGGACTGTTGGTCGGCCAGCTGAGAAACTGCGGCCGACACCCGAGAAAATCGCACTTCAGCAGACCGCAGGTGGCGTTGATGGTTTGGTTGGCCAGCCCCCACAACCCGGCGCCTATGGCCATGGCCGCCAGTTCGCCCGAAGCGTCGTTCACGGAATATTCCTCGCCGCAATCGGCGTATTCCTCAGTCAACCGGGGGTCGAACATCCGACGAAAATTCACATTCGCATTATGGCCGCCGGTGGCGATGATCACGGCCTTCTTCGCCTTGACCGTGACGGTCTGGGCGGTCATGCTGATGTTGCCGTCAGAGCGGAGGCTTGCCATAGGGGTGCTCGCGCCGGGCAGGATAGTCGGGGTGTAGTGAGCCTGGATGCCCAGAACGCGACCGGCATTCGGGGCTTCTCGATAAATGACGTCCATGTGGTAATTAAGCAGAAACCTCACGCCCTTTTTCCGGGCGCTTTCCTCAAGCGGCCGCACGAGGGCGGCGCCGTTTTTCCCGGCCGGACTCTCCAGGTTCGCGCCCTTGTCCCAGGCGC
The DNA here is from genome assembly GCA_031554295.1 of Desulfovibrionaceae bacterium. Lineage (GTDB taxonomy): Bacteria > Desulfobacterota > Desulfovibrionia > Desulfovibrionales > Desulfovibrionaceae > JAVBVM01. The sequence goes on from JAVBVM010000094.1 coordinate 7,260, forward strand.
AGTGGTGCTCGCGCTTCGCGGAAATGCCTATGGTGTGCGCGGCCCGATTATCCGGGGCTTTATCCACGAATTTGACGCCGTTGGCGATCAACAAGTCATAGGCCGGCACCATATTGTCGGCCAGAGCCCGCTGCAGGGCGCGATCATTGAAGCGGTAGTTAGGCATCCCGTCGACCTCGACCACGCTCCAGTCCGTGAGATCCCGGAACACGGTGTCAGGGTCATCCTTAATGCCATACTTTTTCTGCAGGCCGGTGCCGCCGCCCAAAGCCACGTTGCCGCCGCCGAGCATGGCGTGCCCGCCCACATCGTAGTTGGCCTCCACCACAATGACCGCGGCCCCGCCGTCCGCTGCCGCAATGGCCGCGGGCAAGCCCACGGCGCCAGCCCCAATGATCACCACATCCGCTTCGAGTTCCCACTTGTCCGGGATTCTGGCCGAATCCGGCACAACGGCCGCTCCCCCCTGAGGCCGCACGCAACCGGCCATGGGCAGAGCGAGCGCCGCGCCAGCCGCCGCCAGTGTTCCCGCGCCAGCGGTTTTTACAAAGTCGCGCCTTGAGATGCCTTTCTTCCTCAAATCATCGCTGCTCATAGAAGCTCCCCGATTTAAAGGTGAATGGTGCAGCGCCCCCAGAGAACCAACGTGTTCTTAGCCGGGATGACGTGTAAGCATATTTCTGCCTTACAAGATTGCCCCCGAGCATTCCACGTTTTTCTTGACAGGGAAAATTGGCAGGAAACGAAGATTAGTCTATATCACTGTAGACAAACATATATATGGATTAGAATAAAGCATCACAACGCGCCCTAGCGCTTCACCACGTCGAGGACCAAAACCTCCGCCCGCGTGAGAAAGCGCATGGGTGGCCCCCAATATCCTGCGCCATCATTGGCGTAAATAGCGCTTTTACCCGCAGCGCCTTCGTGTAAACGCAAACCCCTTTGATAATCCGTCGCCAGGCGGGTAAACCAGTACCCCGGCCAGATCTGGCCGCCATGCGTGTGCCCCGAGAGCTGGATATCAAACCGCCCGGCGCTTCCCGGCTCCAGATCCGGCCGATGGCGCAACAGGACAATATACTTCGAAGAATCCAGCCCATTCAGTACCGGCAACGCCTTCACAGCGTCCGTTCCCCAGGCCGGGTCATCCACGCCCGCCAGCACAACCGGCCCGGCCTGCACGGCTTCGCCGCGCAACAAACGCAGACCGGCGCGTTCCATGAAATTCACGCTATTGGCCGCGCCCCGGTAGAATTCGTGGTTGCCCATGACGGCATAAGCGCCGTGACGCGTTGGAAAGTCACGGATTAGTTTCGCGTCCATGGTGCGCCGGGTCATATCCATGTCCACCAGATCGCCGGTGATGACGAGGATATCCGGCTTTTCCGGCCGCAACGTGTCAAGAATGCGGGCCAGATCGCGCGGGCCCATGGTGGAGCTTAAGTGAATGTCCGTCAGTTGGGCTATGCGCACCCGGTCCACGCCCTTGGGCAGCTTTGAGGTGTACTGCGTGATGTGGGTAATCACCGGCCGGCGCGCCGTGTACAAGCTGAAGGCACTGAGCAGAGCGGTGGCGATGAGCGCCAGGCTTACCGCCCGCTTTGCCGTGAACGGCGAGGCGAACTGCCCGATTTTTCCGGCAAGCCAAAGGGCGAGGCGCAGAAAATCGCTGCTCACCAGACAAAGGAGCAGGAAAATCGAAATCCCGAACCAGATCATAATCGCCCACGTGCCCAAATCAACCCAGAAACCGGACGGCAGACGGCGCGCGTAAGCCCGGCCGAAGACCATGAGCGCGAACCAGATCAGGACCGGAATCTGCCACAACCCGCGGCCAAAGGCGATGCGCAGTTCAATGAAAAAATAGCAATGCAGAACGGCGTAAATAATGGGAATAAGTTGAAAAATTCGCATGGCGCATCATGGCAGAAAAACGTGTTTCCGCCAAGCGGCAAAAAGCTTTCAACACTGCGGCGCTTGGCTGGAAACGCGGCTTGGCGGTAAGCCTTTCTGCCTATCTTGACTGTCGCTCCGGCCGTTTTATCTATTATCGTAAAGCAAATACTAAGGAGGGAATTATGATAGTTCGTAGATTCAGACCGTGGAACTGGCTGACGCACGAAACCGACGCGCGCAACCTGCCGGTGCGCCAAACGGACCAACGCTACGGAGTATCCCCGCTTGAGGATCTTCATTCCGAGCTGGACCGCATGTTAGACCGCGCTTTCCAAGGGTTCTGGCCTGGCCGGGGCACACCCCCGGCCCAACGCGAAGCCGCGCCGCAAGGCTTTCTGAAGCCGCGCCTGGACGTTTCGGTTACGGACGCCGAATACGCCGTTTCCGTCGAACTGCCCGGGGTCAGCGAAAAGGACGTTTCCATTGAAGTGGAAGATCACGCCCTGGTGATCAGCGGGGAGAAGAAAAACGAAAATGAAGCCAAGGACGCGGAAAAGGGCTGGTATCGCGTGGAGCGCTCCTACGGCAGCTTCCGCCGGATGCTCGCCTTGCCCGAGGACGCGAACGCCGAGGGCATCAAGGCGGCCTATAAGGACGGCATTTTGAAGATCAGCATCCCGCGCGTTGAACCCAAGCCCAATGAAAAGAAACGTATTGAAATAAGTACGGAATAAATGCGAATAGATACCGCGCGCGAGGCATCCGCCCGGCAACGAGCGGATGCCTTTTTTGCGCTTGTTTTGACCGTGTGTCACGTCTATAGTCCGCTACGGAGGCATGGCGAATGGATCCGCACTTCGATTTGCAATTCGGCCTGCTCGGTGCGCTCATTACAGGCGAAAGCGGGCTGTGGGTCATTGCACTGCCTCTGGCCGCCTTTATTCTGGATATGTTCTTCGCCGATCCGGTCTCATTGCCGCACCCGGTGTGCGCTGTCGGCCGCTTGCTTTGTTTTCTGGAATCCCGCCTGCGCGGCCCCGGTAAGGCAAAAACTCCCGCCGCGTCAGGCTTCCGCGGCCTGATCGGCGTGCTGGCCTGCCTGCTCGTCACGGGCGGCGTCGCCTTCATCCTGAGCGGTCTCCCCTGGCTGGGCTGGCTGTTCGCCCTGTATCTCGCTTGGTCGGGGCTGGCCTTGGGCGGCCTGCGAAAAGAGGGAAGCGGGGCGCTGGCGGCAATCGGGCATGAGGATATTGAGCGCGGCCGCGCGGCCATGGCCATGCTGGTCAGCCGCGACACCGGCTCTATGGATCGTCCCGATTTGCGGCGCAGCCTGGCCGAGACTCTGTCGGAAAACTTCAACGACGGTTTTGTCGCCCCCTTCTTCTGGCTGACGCTGCTCGGCCCGGTGGGATTATGGCTCTACAAGGCCGCCAGCACCATGGACTCCATGTGGGGCTACAAAACCCCGGAGTGGAAGGATTTCGGCATGGTTGCCGCGCGCCTGGACGATTTGCTGGCCTTTGTCCCCGCGCGCCTGTCCGTTGCCTTTTTGCGACTGGGCAGCCGATTTACGCGCGGCTGCGGCCCTTCGCCCGCCTGGGGCCTGGTGCGGCGCGAAGCGTCAAGCATGGAAAGCCCGAACGCGGGCTGGCCCATGGCCGCGGCGGCCTGGTTGTGCGGCGCGCGCATGGGCGGCCCCACGCCCTACCATGGAGCCCTGAAAGACAAACCGTTGCTTGGCCCGCCCGGAAGCTGGACAAACGAGCGCATCCACATCCTGCTCTCGCTTCTGTTTAAAAGCGGCTGGGCCACGGCCGTCATTCTTTCCCTCACGGCATGGCTTTTGCTTCTTATTTTCTGAGCGACGATTTTCCGTCGCCCGGAGTTTTTCTGGAGGAGCCATGCGCTATCTTTTCCTGATCTGCCTTGGTCCGCTGGTGCTTTTTACAAGCGCCTGCGGCGTCTCGCGTGATTCGCTCTACCTGGATCTCGCGAGCCAGCCGGTCTACTACCAGGACGCCAAAGTGCAGCACGGCAGCCCGCAAGTCATCATCAGCCCGACCACGCAGCCCAACCGGCAGCTGACGGCGCTTATGGTGCCGTTCCGCCTGACTCAGCAGTCCACCGAAGCGAAACAGATCGGGCGCGATGTTTCGCGCCTGTTCTGGCAGGTTTTCCTGGGCGAGCAAATATTTCCGATCATCGAGTACGATGAGAACGCCCTCCCTTACCGGGCCGACTATTCGCAACGCCAGGGGGTTGGAAAAAAGGCCGAGATCGTGATCGGCGGTCAGATCACCCAATATTACAGCGGCGGCGCGCAGGGAGTTTCTTCCTTAAGCGTTACCCTGGAGATATGGGATCTGGCCACCGGCAATCTGATCTGGTCGGTCAGCCAGGCCGCGTCGCTGGATCCAACCGGGTATAACGACTATATAGTCATGAGCACGCGCAAACGCATCCCGGCCGACCCCATGTGGATGATCTCCACCACGGTCGCGCGTGACATCGCCGGCATCATCGGCGCCTGGAGCAATCCCGACCACTATATTGATGACGGCAAGGACGGCGAAGAAGAGGAACGCCCGGCCTTCTGACCTGCATAAAAAACACAAAGGCCCGGAGTCCGGCGTTCGCCGGACTCCGGGCCTTATTCAAACAACGAATGTCAGCGCCCCGCCACCGGGGTCTTCGCGTACATAATCACCTGGCTGATGCCGTATTTCCCAAGAATATTCTTCAGGTTCCGGGTCTCGGCTTCCGTGCCGGTAAAGTTGACCATCACCCGGTACCAGGTGGCGGCGTTCGCTTCGACCTGAGTCACTTGGCAGGTAACGTCATCTTTGGTCAGCTTGTCGACCAACGCCTGGGCCTGCTCCCGCGCCTTGAACGAGGCGATCTGATAGATATAATTGAAGCGTTGGTCCGGGTTCGCGGTTTGAGCGGTTGTCTGCGCCGCGCCTTGGCTGGTTGCCTGGCCCCCGGCCTGAGTCGCCGTCTGCGCGGCTGGCGTGGCGCCAGCGCTGCCAGTCCGCGCGTTGGCCTGCCCGGCCTGACCCGTCTGCCCGTTTGTGGTGGGCGCCGAGGCGGTTGTCTGGCCCGCCGCCGTAGCGCCGCCGATTTGCCCGGCAGCCACCGTGGGCGCGTTCGACGAGCCGAGCGATCCCGTGGCCGCGCCGCCGGCCGGAGCTGTGGCTCCGCCCGTATGCGCCGTCCCGCCGCTTCGGTTGGCGCCCGTGGCGCCGGTTGCGCCCGCTGTGGTGGTTGTCCCCGCCCGCTGTTTGTATTCCAAATCTTCCGGCTGAATTACGCCGTTCGGCTGCTCCTGCCGGGCGGAGGTCTGCGCCGGTTCCCGAATTGCCTCGCGTTGAGCGGAATCGGCCGTCTCCCGGGAAAGCATACCCGGGTACATTTGGCCAGCCACCATGCCCAGCAGGAAAATCCAACCAATGGCAATCACCCCGGCGATCAGGCCGGCAACCAGGCGCGACCCTGTGACATTCAAAGTGAACAAAGGTTCGCGCTTTTTCACGTTCGCCTGTTTGCCGGCGGGCAACTTGGAAAGAGTCTGGCTCATAGTACCCTGCTTTTACGCTACATGGTATCCGGAGCGGAAACTCCCAAAAGATCCAGTCCGTTGGCGAGCACGCGCCCGGCCGCCCGCAGCAGCGCCAAACGCGCTGGAATACAGGCGGGCTGCTCGGCGTTCAGCACAGGCGTGGCCGCGTAGTAGCGGTGCACCAGGCCGACCAATTCCATCAAGTAAAAACTCAACTGGTGCGGGGCCAAGTGAGTGGCCGCCTCGGCCACCGTGTCGCCGAACGCGTCCAGCTTGCGCAGCAGGTCAAGTTCTTCCGGCAGAGTGAGCGTGACCAGGCACTCTTCATTTGAAACCGGTTCGACGCTCAACCCGCGCTCGGCCGCCTTGCGCAGCAGGGAGGCCACTCGCGCGTGTCCATACTGCACGTAATACACGGGGTTGTCCATATTGCGCTGCTTGACCAACGCCAAGTCAAAGTCCAGCGGCGAATCGCTCTTGCGCGACAGGAACATGAAGCGCGCCGCGTCCGCGCCCACTTCCTTGATCACATCGGCCAGAGTCTCGAACTGCCCGGCCCGGGTGGACATGGCGATCTGCACGCCGTCCTGCAACAGGTTGACCAGTTGCACCAGGATCACCTCGAACTGGTCCGGCCGCTTGCCCAAGGCGTTGATGGCGGCGCGCATGCGCGGTATGTAGCCGTGGTGGTCCGCGCCCCAGATGTCCACGGTCCAATCGAAGCCGCGCGCGTACTTGTCCGCGTGATAGGCGATGTCCGAGGCGAAATAGGTCAGGCTGCCGTCGGACTTGCGTAAAACCCGGTTTTTGTCGTCGCCTAGCGGCGTGGTGGCGAACCAGAGCGCGCCGTCTTCCTCATAGGTATGCCCGGCCGCCTTGAGTTGCGCAAAAGCGCGATCCACCGCGCCCGACTCCACCAGCGAGCGTTCGGAGAACCACACGTCGTGGCTCACCCGGAAATCGCGCAGATCCTGCTTGATGCCGTCCAGAATCGACCTCATGGCGTATTCAAAACAAGCGTCCTCTCCCCGGGCTTCGGGCAGGTTCGGCAGATCCGGCTGCTTGGCCAGCATCTCGACCGCGAGGTTTTTTATATAGCCGCCCCGGTAGAAATCGTCCGGCAGCACGGGATTGCGCCCGGCCAGCTCCTGCACGCGCAGCCACACGGAAAGGCCGAGCAGTCGCATCTGGCGGCCGGCGTCATTGATGTAATATTCCGTGGTCACGTCGTAGCCGGCCATGCGCAGCACCCGGGCCATGGTGTCGCCCAGGGCCGCGCCCCGGCCGTGGCCGATGTGCAGCGGCCCGGTCGGATTGGCCGAGACATATTCCACCTGGACCTTGCGCCCCTTGCCCGTGTCGCTCCCGCCGTAAGCCGCGCCCTGCGTTTCCACATCGCGCACGCAGGACTGCCAGAAGGCCGGGCTGTACGTGACATTCAAAAATCCCGGCCCGGCGACCTCAACGGCCTGAATGGCCCCGCCGTCGCGCTTGCGCAGGCATTCAGCCAATAACGCCGCCAGCTCACGCGGAGGCATGCCTTTCTGTTTCGCCAGCAGCAACGCGACGTTGGCCGCGTAGTCACCAAACTCCTTCCCGCGCGACGGTTCAATGACCGCCTTCTCCGGCCATTCAAGGTTCATTTCCGCAACAAGGGCCTGCAAGGCCGCCAGCAAATGCCGCCGCGCTTTCATCCGTAGCTCCGAATCGAAAAGGTGTATTTCACGCCGCAAAGCGGGCGGGAAGCCTGCCGCAAAAGCAGGCCCGGCCGCCGTATGGCGCTTGCATTACTCTACCGCTGAAACGCCGCGGCAAGTCCCGCGTCGCTGATATTCTCAACTGTGTATGTGCCCTGGGTTTCCGGCAGATCATCCAGGATCGGGCCGACCATCTTGGTCAACACGCCCTTGGGGCCGATTTCCACCCAGTGCCGCACGCCCGCTTTCCACTGATTGGCGACGGTGTCTATCCAACGCACGCCGGCGGTCATCTGCCGGCGCAGGCAGTCTTGCAGGGCGTTCTTTTCCGCAACGGCCTGGCCCGTCACGTTGCAATAAACGGGGCAACGCGGCTGGCTGAAGGTGACCTTGCCCAGGGCTCGCTCAAGTTCCTTGGCCGCCCCCGCCATAAGCGGGCTGTGGAAAGCGCCGCTCACCGCCAAAGGAATGGCGCGGCCCTTCCGGGCCTTGGCGCGTTCGGCCGCGTCCTCGATAGCCTGCTTCGCGCCGGAAATAACGAACTGGCCCGGCGTATTGTAATTGGCCACCAGAATATCGCGTCCCGTGGCTTCATGGCTTTCCGCAACAATGGCCTCGACATCCGCGAGCGAAAGTTTCAGCACGGCCGCCATGCCGCCTTTGCCCTCTGGGTCGGCCTCGGCCATCAGCCGGCCGCGCAGGCAGACAAGATTAATCGCGTCGTTGAGGCTCAAGCTTCCGGCCGCCACCAGCGCCGCATACTCGCCCAGGCTGTGCCCGGCCACGCAGGCGGGCCTGAAACGCGGGGCCATGAGCAGCCACAGCCCCAGAGCGGTGACGGTCAGGGCGGGCTGAAGACTGCGCGTATCCGCCTGCAAGGCGGCGTCGCCGCTTTCCCAGTATATTTCGCGCAGAGGCTGACCGCTGGCCTGCTCGGCCATTTTCCATATGTCCATGATCTCAACTGAAGCCTCGGCCGCGTCACGCCCCATGCCGGGTTCCTGCGATCCTTGACCGGGGAAGAGCACCGCTGTCACATTCATATTTTTTTCTCCGGATGGGGTTGACGGGAAAAAGCGGCGAAATCAGCGCCCTCCCGCTTTTCAAGGCCCCTCTATATATGATAAAGCCGGGGCAGCATGCAAGTAGCGCCGAAAACACCGATGGGAGCCGGTTCCATAGACCTCGCCGAACTGGCCGAGTTGGCCTGCCTGGCGGACTTTCCCCTTGAGGAAGAAGCCCTCGTCGGCGTGGCCGCGTACCTGGCGCTGCTCATGCAGTGGAATAAAAAAATGAACTTGGTGGGCGCGGAGTCCTGGCAAACGGCCTTCTGCGACCTGGTGTCCGATTGCCTGCATCTGTCGGATTTCATGCGTGAACTGCCGCTGCCCGCCGATCCCGACATCTGGGATCTGGGTGCGGGCGCCGGCCTGCCGGGCATTCCCCTGCGCATATTATGGCGGGAAGGAACCTATTGCATGGTCGAGGCGCGGGAAAAACGGGCTCTGTTCCTGCAAAATGCCCTGGCCCGCCGGCCGCTGCCCGGGGTCACCGTGTTTCAGGGCCGGGCGGAGGCATTCATGCGGGCTCGCTCGCCGGCCGACTGCATCATCAGCCGTGCCTTCATGCCCTGGAAGTCCTTGCTGGATCTGGTGGAAAGCGCCCTGGCCCAGGCCGGCCTGGCGGTATTCATGGCGAATGAGCCGCCGCCGGCTGAGTTGGGCGGCTCTTCCCCCGGCCCTTGGCGTCTGGCCTGTTCGCATGCCTATCTTTCCGGCTGCGCCGGAAGAGAAAAACGCGCCGTGCGCTATTTCTGGGCGATCAGCCGAATCAAGTGATTCCAGTTTCAATTTTTAATTGGAACTGGCGCGACGCGCATCAGGCCGAAGCGCGAGCGGCCTGAAAATCCTCCTGGATGACCGCGCGCAGCGCGCCGTCCGTCAATACGTCCCAGGCGGTCAGGGCCAAGGCCCGGGCCGCCCTGATCATGGCCTCGATCCCTTCCTCGGAGCAGGCGGCCTCGGCGAATTCCTGACTGTGCAAGACCAGGGACGGATTCCCCAAACCAATCATCGGATGAATGGAAGGCACGGCCAGACTGATATTTCCCATGTCCGTGGACGCGGTCATGGCCGCTTCCTCAAGGTACGGCACGCCCAAAAAATCCAGCCGGCGGGCGAAGGTCTGCAAAAGCGGTTCGTTATAGACAACTTGCGCGTACGGGGGCGACGCCTCGCGCGTTTCAAAGCGGCAGCCGCAGGCCAGGGCCCCGCCCTCGGCGCAGGCGATTACCCGCTTGCTCAGAGCATCCAGGCCCTCGACGTCGGCCGCCCGGATGCCATACGCCAGGCGCGCGAAATCCGGGATAGTGTTGATCATGTTCCCGGCCTCGACAATATACCCGTGAATGCGTGAGCCGTCCGGCGTCTGCTGGCGCAGGGCGTTGATGGCGTTTACAGTGCACACGGCCGCGTCCATGGCGTTTATGCCCCGCTCGGGCGCGGCCGCCGCATGCGCGGCTTTTCCGTGAAAATCCATCTCCACGCTGGCGCGCGCGATAAAATTGGCGCGCAGGGCCGTGCCGCCGGCCATGTGCGCCAGCATGGCCACATCGACCCCGACGAATACGCCGCGCTCCAGCATCAAAATTTTTCCGCCCGCCCCCGGCACCACGCCTTCTTCCGAAGGCGTGCCGAGTACGCGCACCGCCCCCCTGAAGGTATCCTGAATCCGGTGCAGAGCGACGGCCGCGGCCGCGCTGGCCACGCCGGACAAATTGTGGCCGCAAGCGTGCCCCAGACCGGGCAGCGCGTCGTATTCAGCCAGCAAGGCCACGTGGGGAAAGGCGCGTTTGCCGTCCTTCGGCTCGCCCGCCGGATCGCCGGTTGAAAAGGACGCACAAAACGCGGTGGGCAGTCCGGCCACACCGCGTTCCACCGATAATCCGCCCGCTTCCAGGAATTCGGCCAGCAAGGCCGAGGAATTATACTCTTGAAATCCCGTTTCCGGTTTCTGGCCTATGGCAAGCGCCAGACCGCGCATATCATCTTCCAGGATATCAATTTCCGCCATGAGGCGGCGTTCAGCTTCCGCCGTTCTGCGGTCCACTTTGTTTTACCTGCCGCATATAATTGTAGACTGTGTAAATCGAAACATTAAGCACGCGCGCGAGCTGGTGCACTACTCCCTTTATCAGAAAAGCGCCGTTTTTGTCCAAAATCCGGATAAATTCCAGACGCTCCTGGCGCGACATATTGGCCGGGTGCTTGCCCGCCTCACGCACAGCGCCTTCAATCACCGCCTCGCTCGTTTCCCCGAGATAGGTGGCAAAGGTTTCCGTCACGCCGCTTTCCTGCGATTCGACCCTCACAAAGTTCTGCAACGAGCGCAAGCAGTTTTCAAATTCCACAATATCGTAATTGATGCACATGGCGCCGATCACTTTGCCGGCGCTGTTGCGGATGAATGACGTCGAACACTTCAGCGCGCGCCCGGATTTCGTGACGCTGCTGTAATTGACGAAATCACGCACCGTATCGCCTTCGTTGCGCCAGGCCTTGACCACCAGGTTGGTGATGGGCGCGCCCAACTGACGATTGGTGACGTTGCCCTCAATATGGATGAGCGAATGCTCGAAGTCCCGGAAGTCGTGCAGGACGACCTCGCAATTGCGGCCAAACGTCTGCGCGATGGTGCGGGCAAGGTTCTTCAGGTTCGAGAAAAGCAGATCTTCCTCGAAGAGTGACCCGGGCATTTGGCTGATGGCATTCAAGGGTAACCTCGCTATAAAAAATGGCGCGCTCAAACGCCCCCCCCAAGACGCCATCCTGGCGGGCCATTGGGTGAAGCTCGCTGCTGTTGCCTCACTGCTGATAACAGTATAGCCAGCAAAACCTATAGAATCAATAATTTTTTGTAAATCACAATTTTTTTTAATCAACGTTTATATTGAGTCCGTCGGCAAAAAGAGATTCCTTATAGCCTTCCCCATCGACCCACTTATCGCCTGTCCTGGCCCTCTTGACAAGCGGGGGGAAATTCCTTTTTATGTGCCATAAACCGTTATCCGTGGTGGTATGGACTTTTTCGCCAAATCTGATCTACCCGGTACAGCTGTTCCAGCAGAACCACTCTGGCCAGTTCATGCGGCAAGGTCAGGCGCCCCAGGCTGACAACCGCGCGGGCCGCGCCAAGCACCGCCGAAGAAAGGCCAAATGCGCCGCCGATGATGAAGCAGGGTATTTTTTCAGCCTGATCGTAAAGTTGCGCCAGAAAAGACGCGAATTCCGGCGATGTGAATTGTTTTCCGTGCTCGTCCAGACAAATGGGGTATTCATCCGGCGCCAGCGCCGCCAAAAGCCGCTCGCCCTCCAGGCGGCCGCGTTCTTCCGGCCCGGTTGCTCCGGCGTCTTTTACCAGACGCTCGCTGAAATTGAACGAACGACCAAGCCGCCGCGCATACCAGGCCGCCGCGCTCTGCCAATGCGGCTCACGCAATTTGCCCACAGCGAGAATACGCAATTTCTTCATGCAGTCCTTTCCCCCAAAACACTTTAGCCCCAATGAGACTATGACAGAATCCCTTTCCATGCCAGCCCACGCGCCGGGCCTGAACCGCCTTGATCTGGCCGCCGCCTCCGCCGCCCTGCAAAACGGACAGCTCATCGCCTTTCCCACGGAAACCTATTTTGGCGTAGGCGGCACGGCTCTGAACGCGCATGTCGCCGCCGCCGTGTTCCGGGCCAAGCGTCGGCCGGACGGCTTCGCCCTGCCCATCATCGTGGATTCGGGCGAGATACTCAAGTTGCTTGCCGCAACCATTCCCGCGCCCGCTGAGGATCTGATGGCCCGTTTCTGGCCCGGCCCGCTTTCCATTCTCCTGCCCGCCTCCCGCGCCGTGCCGCCGCAGTTGGTCGGCCATACCGGCTGCATCGCCGTGCGCCAGTCGCCCCATCCTGTGGCCCAGCAGCTCTGCCGGGCCTGCCAGGGCGCATTGATCGCCAGCAGCGCCAATATCAGCGGGCGCCAGCCAGCCTTGCGCGTGGAGGATCTGGATCCGGAGCTGACCGTTGCCTTGGCCGGCGTGGTGGATCTGCCGCCGCCGCCCGCGGGCAGCGCCCCCTCCACCCTGGTCGGCATCCTTGATAACGGCGCTTTGAGCATCCTCCGCCCTGGCGCCATCAGTCGTGAAGAACTGGAACAAGCGGGATTCTCGTTCGGAACGTAACCCATGCGCTTGCCGCTCAGAACCCTGCCGCCTGCCTGCTGTTTTTCTGCTGCGGCTGCTCCACCTTATCGCGTATGCAGGAGCAAGGGCAAAAGCTCGGTTTTCAGCAACTGAGCCTTTCCGCCCAGGGTTTCGCCTATACCGCCTTTTTGCGCGCCTCCCCCGTCTCCCCTATCGCGCGGACGGATTGCCTGATCGTTTACATTGAAGGCGGCGGCCGCGCCTTTCTCTGTAAGGGGCAGCCGGCCGGCGCCCCCAGCCCCGCCAACCCCATGGGCTTTTCCCTGGCCCTGGCCGTTCTCGCGCCCGTCGTCCCGTATCTCGCCCGCCTTGGCCACTTCAATGAATCCTGTGCCAATACGCGCTTCAGCGCTTATTGGAGTACAAAGCGCTTTGCCCCGGAAATTATTTTGTCGATAAATGACGCCCTTACTCAGGCCAAGGCTCGGAACGGCGCCGCCTGCCTGCATCTGGTCGGCTACTCCGGCGGTGGCGGCATTGCCCGCTTGCTGGCCGCCCGGCGCGGCGACGCGCGCAGCCTGGTCACTGTGGCCGGCCTCCTCGACACCACCCGGTGGACAGAAGCCAAAGCGCCGCTCCCTCTGACCGGTTCCCTCAACCCGGCCGACAGCGCCGCCCGCCTGACCAGCCTCCCGCAAATCCACTTTTACGGGACAAAAGATACCGTCATCCCGCCGAAAATGAGCGCCCGCTTTTGCACTCTCGCCCCCTTCAGCCATTGCCGGGCCATTGCCCTTGACTTCACCCATTGGGACGGCTGGGCCGAACGCTGGCCGGAGCCGAGCAACCAGCATATCGTCCCGCTGAGAGAGGCGGCTGAATAGACCGCGGTCTCCCACATCGTCTTATTTCACCTGAATGCAGTATTTCGCCACATACTTTTGCGCGTTGCCCGTGATGAAATAGCTCATCGTGTCATAGGCGTATATGTTTCCTACGATTGAAAGACCTAATTTTTCAACGTTCTCAAGCATTTCCGCGTATGCCGCCTGATGTGAGGGTATATCGCCCGAATGCAAAAACACCGCATATCGCCCGCCGGGCCTGGCATGCAGGTCCGACTTCGGCGTCGAGCGGCTGCCGCCGCAGAAAAAGTGCCCGGCGACATATCGTCGGGCCAAGGCATCCTCTTTGCTTATCATAACGCCGAACGAAGCCGGACAAAAACGCCCCTCCGCTTCCAATTTGCGGGAAAATTCGGCAAAGAGCGCGCCGCACCCTTCCGCCGTCGCCTGATCTTCCGGATTCACCGGCATCAGCTCCAGCGCTTCCTCCCCCATATCCGTCATTTCAAGTACGCCATAGCGGGCGCGCAACGTCTCTTTGGTCAGACTGACTATGGCTTCAAGCATTTTCTGCCGCCTGACAATCCTTGCTTGCTCCTTTTGGAGCAACAGACGTTTCTCCTCAAAAAGCCCCAGCAATTTCTCCGGGTCTCTTTTTCGCAGATGCAATTTGATTTCTTTGAGAGAGCTACCCGTTTCCTTGAGCATGGAAAGCAACTCGTACTCGAAAAACTGCTCCGCGCCATAACGCCGATAGCCGTTCTCCGAGACGTGCTTGGGTTTCAGCAGGCCTTCTTTGTCATAAAACAAGAGCGTGCCTTTCTGTGTTCCGCAGAGTCTGGCGAATTCGCCGGTGGTCAAAAACTTCATTTTTTTCTCTTGACTATAAAGTTACTTTATACTTTAAGCTGGCACAAAATTAAAAAAACAACAAGCTTAAAAGAATATTCGCTTAGTTTCGGCCGTGCAGAGAAGCGGAAACACGCAAAAGCTTGGCGCAGTTGGCGCTGAAAGAAGGCTGGAATATTTTCGCGCCGCATTTCCCCTGGCCGGCCATCGGCCGCCTGGCGGAAAGAGACGGAAAATTCAGCTTTGTTCCGTGCTTGCCGTAGGAGGCTTTAAAGAATCAAGCTCAATGAACGCTATCGATGCGCGCGATGAATGAAAAAACCGGCAAGGGCGAGCCTTGTCTCAAGGAGAACGCGATGAAAATCACACACTTGGGAAATAACGGGTCGCGGGTATCGCGGCTGGGCTTTGGCAGCATGCAGATGGCTATGAAAACGCCCCGGGACGACCGGGAAAGCGGCGCGATAAACCAGGAGCGTCTTGCCGCCGCCCTATGGACCTCTACTTATTTCAAAAATACCAGGAGCATGTCATGCAAACAGTTCTTATCGCCATTGCGCTTTTGTTGGTTTTCGCCATTACGCCGGCCTGGGCGGGCGAAGCGGCCTCAGCCTCTCTGCGCAAAGAGGGGGCGGAGGTGGTGGCCGAAGTCGATTATCTGACGCTGAATTCCGTTGACGCCGAGGGCTTCCCGCAGACCCGGGTCGTATCGAACTTCCATAAAGGGAATACGCTCCCCATGGAGCGGGATGGAAAAATCGCGCTCTATTTCGTAACTTCGCGTAAAAGCGGCAAGGTGCGGCAATTCCGGAACAACCCCAAGGCGTCGGCCTATTACCAGGATCCCTCCACCGGAACGGCCGTCCTGTACACCGGCCTGATTGAGGAAGTGGAGGATCCGGCCATTCGCCAGCTCCTTTGGTCCGATTGGCTGAAGTCGATGTACTCCTCTGTGGATGATCCTGATTTCCTTGTCCTCCGCCTTGTCCCGACGCGCATCAAGGTAGATTTCAACGGCGAAGCCGAACAAGGGGATTTGTAGCCGGGTTTGAGCGCGGTGGCGATCTATCCGTTCGTCGCCACCGCGCGGAAGCGAATGCCTTGCGTTTTATGCGGGAAATGCGAATTTGTTGAACCTGCCGGGCTCATGATGCCACTGCGGCGGTGGCGCAAGCGCGGCGAAAGGGCTGTCGGATCGGCGGCGCAAAAATTTTCCAAAAAAACACGCGGCCTACAGCGGGTTTCAGAGGCATTCCGCTTCTGAGCGATTGGTGGCGGACTTTTTCTCTCATTGAGGCGGACGGGCGGATCTGCTATATTCTTTTCTCACGTCAATTCCCTTTGCGAGTTTTCCATGAGCACCGCCCGAACGAGCGATTTTGTCCATTTGCACTGCCACACCGAATACAGCCTGCTGGATGGCGCCATCCGTCTGTCGGACATGGTGAAGCGCGCCACGAGCTACGGCATGCCGGCGGCGGCCATCACCGACCACGGCAACCTGCATGGGGCGCTGCGTTTTTATGAGGCGTGCAAAAAAGGCGGCATTAAACCAATTCTGGGCTGCGAGGTCTACGTCACGCATGATCACGAGGATCGGACCTCGGACCGGGCGCGGCAGCGCTACCATCTGGTATTGCTGGCCCAGAACCTGACTGGCTGGCACAACCTGGTGAGGCTGGTCACCCGTTCGTACACGCACGGCTTTTATTACAACCCGCGCGTGGACAAGACTCTGCTGCGCGACCATAGCGAAGGGCTGATCGCCCTGTCCGCCTGCCTGGCCGGCGAGGTGCCGCGCGCCCTCATCGACAGCGGGCCGTCGTTTGACGAAGCGATCCGGGTGGCGGGCGAATATTCGGCGATCTTTCCCGGCCGCTTTTATCTGGAGCTTCAATCCAATGGTCTGAAGGAACAGGAAGAACTGAACACGCGCCTGATCGAGCTGGCCGATCGGGTGAAGCTGCCGTTGGTGGCCACCAACGACTGCCACTACCTGGACGCGACGGACGTCGAGGCGCACGATCTGCTGCTGTGCATCCAGACCCAGAAGACCGTGAACGATGAAGACCGCATGCGCTTTGAAACCTCCGAGCTCTACTACAAGTCGCCGGAGGAAATGGCCGCGGCCTTCAGCCACGTGCCCGAAGCCATCAGCAATACGGCCCTGATCGCCGAACAGTGCGTGCTGGATCTGAAATACGACGAATATATTTTCCCCTGCTACAGCCTGCCGGAAAACGTCAGCGCGGCGGACGAACTGCGCCGCCTGGCGCGCGAAGGGCTGGAGCGCCGCCTGGAAAAGCATCCCGACGCCGACGCGCTGGACATTCCAGCCTACCGCGCCCGCCTGGAACACGAACTGGACGTGATCTGCGACATGGATTTTCCGGCCTATTTCCTGATCGTACAGGACTTCATCAACTGGGCCAAGGACAACGCCATCCCGGTCGGGCCCGGGCGTGGCTCGGCCGCCGGTTCGCTGGTGGCCTGGGCTCTGCGCATCACCAACCTCGACCCCATTCCCTACAAGCTCCTGTTCGAACGCTTTTTGAACAGCGAGCGCGTAAGCATGCCGGATATCGACGTGGACTTCTGCGAACGCCGGCGGGGCGAGGTGCTGCGCTCTGTGGGCGAGCGCTACGGCCAGGACATGGTGGCGCAGATCACCACCTTCGGGAAGATGAAAGCCAAAGCCGTGGTACGCGACGTGGGTCGGGCCATGGGCTTGAGCTACGCCGAAGTGGACCGCATTGCCAAGCTCATCCCTTTCAGCCTGGACATGACCTTGCAAAAAGCCCTGGAGCAGGAGCCGCAACTGAAGGCCCTGTACCAGGAAGACGGCACCATCCGCCGCCTGCTGGATATCTCCATGCGGCTGGAGGGCCTGTCGCGCCACGCCTCCACGCATGCGGCCGGCGTGGTCATTTCCGACAAGCCCATGCGGGAGTATCTGCCGCTCTACAAGGGAAAGCGGGACGAAATAGTCACCCAGTTCGACATGAAGATGGTGGAAAAGGTCGGGCTGGTGAAGTTCGACTTCCTCGGCCTGCGCACCATGACGTTGATTCAGGACACCCTGGACCTGATCGCCGCCGCCGGCCAGACGCCGCCCGACCTCGACAACTTACGTTTGGACGACCCGCAGACCTATGCCCTGTACTCACGCGGCGACACGGACGGCATTTTTCAGGTGGAAAGCTCGGGCATGCGCGGCTATCTGCGCCAACTGAAGCCCTCCTGTTTCGATGACGTCATCGCCATGCTGGCCCTGTACCGGCCCGGCCCGCTCGGCTCGGGCATGGTGGAAGACTTCATCATGCGCAAGCACGGCGAGGCGGAGATCGTCTACCCCCTACAGGAACTTGAGGAATGCCTGCGCGACACCTACGGGGTCATCGTCTACCAGGAACAGGTCATGCAGATTGCCCAGGTGGTGGGCAGCTATACCCTGGGCGGGGCGGACCTGCTGCGCCGGGCCATGGGCAAGAAGAACAAGGAGGAAATGGCGCAGGAACGCGCCAAATTCCTGGCCGGAGCCAAGGCCAACAACCACCCGGCGGCCAAGGCCAATGAAATTTTCGACCTGATGGAAAAGTTCGCGGAATACGGCTTCAACAAGTCGCACAGCGCCGCCTACGCGCTCATTTCCTACTATACCGCGTACCTGAAGGTGCATTACCCCACGCAGTTCATGGCCGCCCTGCTCTCTTCGGAAATGGGCAACCAGGACAAGCTGCTCAAATACATCGCCGCCTGTCGCGACATGGAAATCGCCGTCACCCCGCCGGACGTGCAAAAAAGCTTCTGGCGCTTCTCCGTGCACGAAAACGCCGTCGTCTTCGGCCTGGGCGGGGTGAAGAACATCGGCGAAGAAGCGGCGAAAAACATCATCGAAAGCCGCGAGCAGGACGGACCGTTCGCCTCGTTTTATGACCTGTGCTCGCGCGTGAATCTGCGCCGCGTCACCAAGCGGGTGCTGGAAAGCCTGATCAAGGCCGGGGCCTGCGATTCCTTCGGCTGCACGCGCGCCGCCCTCATGGCCGCGCTGGACAACGCCGTGGCCCGCGCCCAGAAAAAGCAGAAGGACAAGAATTCCAACCAGGTCTCGCTCTTCTCCCTGGTGCCGCAGGAAGAGCGCATGCTCCCCGGCATCGGTTTCGAGTGCCCGGAGGGCGCGGCCGAGGAATGGCCGGACGAACAAAAGCTGGCGGCGGAAAAAGAGGCCCTGGGCTTTTTCCTGACCAGCCACCCGTTGCAGCCCTATCGCCGCGCCCTGATTGACAACCGCCTGATGCCGCTGGAGGAAATCCGCGAATTGGCGCCCGGCTCGGAAGTGCGTACCGGCGTTTTGATCACCAGCGTGAAGACCACCATTACGAAGAAAGGCGACCCCATGGCCTTTGCCCAGATCGAGGACTTGACCGCCTCGGGCGAATGCCTGATTTTTCCCAAATTGTACGCCAAGGTGCGCGATCTGCTCGGCTCCGACCAACCGGTTTACCTGAGGGGCAGCACCTCGCGCGAGGAAGGGGAACGGGGGAACGGGCGCGGCCAGAATGCCGACCCCGCGCCGGATCTCCTCTTGCCCGACGCCGCAATGGGCGTGGAAGCCGACGAAGACGTGATGCGCGAAATCAAGCTGCTGGCCGAGGAAATCACTCCGCTCCAGCAGGTCTGCTTTGGCGGCGACCACCCCTACCATCTGCACATGACCCCGCGCCAGACATCGGACGAACGCCTGGAACGCCTTAAAAGCATTTTGGCCAAGCATAAAGGCAAAAATCCAGTGAGCGTCCACCTGAACCTGGGCGCCATCGACTGCCTGCTCTCTCTTGATCGGCAGTGGGCGGTACAGCCCGGCCCGCACCTTGAAACAGACATCCAACGCTGGATGGAGGGATAACGCCATGTCCGGATCTTTCTGGCAGATTTCCGTCAATCAGGAATTCAGCGCGGCGCATGCCTTGCGCCGCTATCACGGCAAATGCGAGCGCCCGCACGGGCACAATTTCAGCGTGGAAGTGCGGGTGCGGGGCAGCGAGCTCAATAAGGAAACGGAAATCCTGCTCGACTTCAAAACCTTGAAAACCGAACTCAAAGCCGTGCTCGACATGCTTGATCACTCGGACCTGAACGAAACCCCGCCCTTTGACAAAATCAATCCTTCCTCGGAAAACCTGAGCCGCCATATCCACGATCAGCTGGTTCCGCGCCTCGCGCCCTATCCGGTACGCATAGCCAGCGTCACCGTGGCCGAAAAAAGCGGGCAGAACGCCACCTACTTTCCCGACGGGGAATAAGCTATTCCACACCCTCGGGCTTTGGGCCTTCAGGCGTGTGAAGCCCAAAACCGCCACGCCCGAAAGAGATGCCCAAACGGCGCATCCTGTTGCGCAACGTGCTGGGGTTCATGCCGAGCAGTTCCGCCGCGCCGCCCGGGCCATTCACCTTGCCCCCGCTCTCGCGCAACGCGACCAGGATCGCCTCTCGCTGCACGGAGTCCAAAAAATGAGGCGCGCGTGGCGGCGGGGGAGGCGGAGGGGGGCATGCGCTCTCTTCTCTCCCCCTCGACGCTTCCAGTGGCCGGGCCGTGCTTTCCCCACGCCAGAACTCCCGAATGCGCGCGTCGATAAATCTTTCCAGATCGTCGACCTTGCCATCCGCGGGCAGGTACCAACCGGGCTCTTTCGATAAGAGTTCATCCAGCTCCAAAGGGCGATTGGGGCTAAGGATAATAGTGCGCTCCACCAGGTTCTCCAGTTCGCGCACGTTGCCCGGCCAGGAGTGGCGTCGAAGCATCTCAAGCGAGCGCGGCGAAATGGGCGGCGGCGACTTGAGCCCCAGACGCGCGCTGGCCCTACGCACGAAATGGTGCGCCAGTGGAGCGATATCCTCCGCGCGCTCGCGCAGCGGCGGCACATGCACGGGGAAAACGTGCAGGCGGTAGTACAAATCCTCACGGAACAGCCCTTGTTGCAGCATAGCCTCCAGGTTACGATTGGTGGCCGCGATAATACGCACGTTGACCGTCCTGGGCGCCCCTCCGCCCAGGCGCTCCACCACCCTGTCCTGCAACACGCGCAGCAGGCGCACCTGTGCGGAAAGCGGCAATTCGCCCACCTCGTCCAGAAACAGCGTGCCGTTGTCCGCCTGCTCAAAGCGCCCGGCTCGGCTGGTCGTGGCGCCGGTGAACGCGCCTTTCTGGTAGCCAAACAATTCGCTGTCCACCAGGGTTTCCGGAATGGCGCCGCAGTTGACCCTGATGAAAGGCCCGTCCCGGCGCGGGGAAATGCGCTGGATGACGTCGGCAATAAGCTCCTTGCCGGTCCCGGTTTCCCCGAGAATGAGCACCGTGGTGTCTCGACCCTTCATTCGCCGCACGCTCCGCATTACGTTCATGAGTCCACCGTTTTCCCCGATGATGTCCGGTTCGTGCGAGGGTTGAAATCGTCCTCCCGGCGGCGTGTCCTGTTCATGAAGACGCGTCTGAAAATCCGCGATTCGCCTGGCGTGCCGCATTTGGTCCAAAGTCAGGGTGAAGGGGGTAAGCAGGAAGGCGAGCTTGCGTTCATGCTCCAGGGTGAAAACCCTCGGGCCGGTGCCGAGCATGCAAAGGTGTCCGGCCATGCGCTCCCCCGTATGCAGCATGCCGATGAGCATGGCCCGCTCCCTAAAGGGCAGCAGGTGGTTCATGGCCCGGCCCTGCATTTCCCCGACCTTGCTCTGAAAACAGCTGGGGATGTGAACAATGTTGTTTTGTTGCTCCTGGCTGGCCACGCGTTTGGCGTCGTCCTCAGACATGGGCACGGTGAGTTCCACAAAGTCAAAACGTCCGGGCTGGACAAGGCAGAGTAGCTTCAGCGAACGCAACCGATTGGAATATTGCTGAAAGACCAAAGCCTCCAACGGAAAATGCGCCTGTAGGAAACAAAAAATTTCCGGGAGGGTGTGGGAAATTTCCAGCTTCCCCGAAACGCAGGCCACGGCATCCTGAAAAAATGCGAAGTCGCGCTGCGCCTGTCCTCGCAAAGCATCCGGCATATTCGGCCCCCCGGTTAGCGGTGTTGAGGACGAACATACCATGACAATACAGACTGTCAAATAAGATAATATTATTGCTATATTTAATAATTAATTATTAATAGTGATAATTTCAAGATACGTGAATCTCCATAAAAAAACACCGCCCCAAAAGCTCTGGCGAATAAAAATAAGCCTGAACGCGGCATCCGGGTGTTTCCTCTAAAATGGCTGATGATTTCGCCATCTGGCACCTTTATTGAAAATTACCCGCCAACACCCATTGCGCAATTTCATTCTTGCCGCTTGTGGTGGGGAGGAGCCCGCCGCCGTCATGGCCTTGCCCTGTCTGCGCTTTGCAGAGGAAGAGAAACCATACGGCGGCGGGTATTTTTCACGCGAAACTCGTGTTCTTTGATCCGATTCACGTGCTCAACCGCACAGACCAAGGAGGACGTATGGCGAAAGAAACCCCTCTCTCCGGCATCTCGCGCCGAAATTTTCTCAGGGCGGCCGCGGGAAGCGCGGGTCTGGCGGCAGCCGGCCTGGGCCCGTCCATCGAGGCGTTTGCCGCGGCCCAGGACACTGCCGAGGCTGAACGCGCGAAAAATGTGCGCCAGTTGGATTCCGATCCTTTTGAAGTCAAACCGCACTATAAGCGCTACAATTCCATGCACTACGCCTTCAACTCCGTGGGACGCGACGCCGGCGTGCCCTGGAAGGCTGCCTCCAACAAGGCCGCCGTGGAAAACGTCCTGGCAGGCATGGCCGGCAAGGGCATCAAAGTGCCCAACATAGGCATGGCCCGCGTTTACGCCGGGGTCGGCTCCGCTCTCTGGTCGCCCTGCGGCTTTTTCAACCGCACCGGGCAAGGCACGGAAAACATGGGCTCTCAGTCCTGGTCCGACGTCAGCACCATACCGGGCCTGCGCCGTGAAGCGCGCGCGCCGGATATCACCGACCCGGTTCCGCTCACCCGCTACACCAAAACGTTGGCCCGCCTTTCCGGAGCGGACGTGGTGGGCGTGGCGCCTTTTGACATCCGTTGGATCTACACGCACACCCAGCGCAACCAGTACATGCCGGGCGAGCCCAAGCTCAAGGAAATCCAGGTGGCGGACGTGCCCGCCCCCAAGGAAACCGACGAGGCCCTGCTCATCCCAGCCGACGTGCAGAGTGTGGTAGTTATGACCTTCTCCATGAACCGGGTGATGATGCAGACCTCACCCTCGCCGGTCGGCGACGGCATGGCCGGCATGGGTTATCTGCGCATGGGCATTTCCTCCCTGGCCGTGGCCGAATTCATCCGCACCCAGGGCTACTGGGCCATTCCCTCCACCAACTGCGTGGGCATGAACGTGCCCATCGCCATCCAGGCCGGTCTGGGTGAAGCGGGCCGCCACGGCATGCTGATCACCCCGGAATTCGGCCCGAACATACGCATCGCCAAAGTTTTCACCAATATGCCGATGACCAAGGACAAGCCCATCGCTTTTGGCGTGCAGGATTTCTGTCTGTCCTGCCTGAAATGCGCGCGGGAATGCCCCTCGAAAAGCATCGCCGAAGGGCCGCGTACCTGGGAGGCGCTGGACGAATGCAACAATCCCGGCGTGCACAAGTGGTATAACAATTACAAAAAATGCCTCTTTTTCTGGATGGAAAACGGCTTTACCTGCGGCAACTGTCTGGCGGTGTGCCCCTTCACCAAGGGCGACATGTGGGCGCATGCCGCCACGGAATGGGCTATTGCCAACATGCCCTTCCTGAACGGCATCTGGCTCGGCATGGATGACGCCTTCGGCTACGGCGAGCGCCGCGACCCTTCCGTGGTCTGGGACATGCCGATCACCACCTACGGCCTGGATCTGGAACAAACCAAGAAGCTCAAGAACAGCTTCTAAGCGCCGCGAAAGGAGCGAACCATGACCGCATGTTGTTGTCTGGAAAAAGTGGGCGGCGTGAAAAACGCCATAATCTGGCTTATATTCCTGATCATTCTGATCGTGCTGCTCAGCCTGGCGATCGGCAGCTATGGGGAAGTTGAACCCAAGGCCGCGCGGATGTTCGGCCTGATCGCCGTGATCTACGTCGTGGTGGCCGGCCTGATCGCCTGGCGGCTCACCCGCAAGGGGCACGACGCTTCAAGGAGATAGGCTGTTGGCTGAATATGCTTTTATTTTCGGGGCGCGGCAACGCGCCCTTTTTTATCACGCTCAACTCATGAAAAACACCAATACCCCCATGGCGATAACGCACGTCAACGCATAGCGCAACGCCGCCCGCAGCAGTTCCCCCTCCCGGTCGGCCCGGCCCCAGGCTGCCCCCCCCCCCCCCCCCGGGGCCGGCCCGGGGCGGGGCGGGGGGGGGGGGCGGGGCGGCGGGGGGGGGGGGGGTGGGACGCGGGAGCGA
>JAVBVM010000160.1:0-23084 GCA_031554295.1 Desulfovibrionaceae bacterium
AAAAAGCTCATGGCGATATCAGAAAAAAACGCGCCGCCGCCCGTGGCGAACAGGGCGGTCCCGAACAGCAGGAAGCCAACCAGCATAGTGGCGACAACGCCGACCGGCGTGCCCATTAGAGAACTGTAATCCGCGTAGAACGAGGAAAACAGAATGCCCCAGGGTTCGCCGGAAGCGGTCAGCGGCTTGGGCGCCAGATAACAGAAGTGGGTGTACAAAACGAAGAACAGGCCCACAAAAACGATGGGCATGCCCAAAAGGCGGCGGGCCGCCTCAAGCACCAGCAGCACGGCCAGAAAGCCGGAAACCACAAGATAGGCCGGCGAGTTGCTGATGTCAAAGTAGTAATCCTCAAAGCTTATGGCCAGACGCAGAAACACGACCAGGGCCACAATTCCCAGTATATAGTCGTACCACGGAATTTTTCGGCCCGGAGCTTTTTTGTGCGCCTTGAAGCTTATGAAGGCCGACGGCATGCCTACAGCCAGAAAAGAGCCAGATACTGTTCCGGATACGGGCTCCACTTGAACAAGTGGAGCGGCAGGTCAAGAATATAAATGACGAAGATGATGGGGAGCAGCGCGAACAAAAATCGCGTGACCATGCCTTCCGGGCCTGAAAGCACGCGGAGTTTCTTGCCCCCGGTTTCGCTTGCTTTTTCCTGAATTTCCTCTGCTTTATCCTTAATGTCCGCCATACACTGATCCTTTGGGGGAGCGCCCCGGTTAAGCGCATGCAAAACAAGCAAAAGCAGTCCGTCTGCCAGTCAAAAAAAGGCACACACGAAAACCAGGCGAGGCATTAATGGGAAAGAGTACGGCGGAAGGTTCCCACAGCCGTTCTTCTTTGTCAATATTCCAGAACAAGCAGTTAGAAAGGAGGAAGGAAAAAACACTTAATGCATATAATATATTATAGGTAAAATCTTTTACTCATGCGGATATATAGTCAAATGTCGACAATAAAACAATAAATTTCAATAGTTATTCAACCGCTGGCAGATCTTATTCCATACAAAAAAAATGGTCAGACCATCTGACCATTTTTTCAGACCGGCCTGGCCCAGGGATCGTGCAAATGGCAACAGACGCTGTGCCCCGCCTCAAGGGCAACCGGTCTCGGCCGCCACTCCCGACAAAGCGAAAAGGCATTGGGACAGCGCGGGTGAAAGGGGCAGCCGGCAGGCGGGTTCAGCGGACTTGGCAATTCCCCGGACAGGGCCGGAGACTGCGCTCGCTCCTCAGGCATACGGGCCGGCGCGGCGAGGAGCAGCGCCTGCGTGTAGGGGTGGGCGGGCGAGGTGAACAACGCGGCGCGCGGAGCGAGTTCAACAATCCTTCCGAGATACATGACCGCGATGCGATCGCACATATGCCCGACTACATGCAGATCGTGTGAAATAAACAAATACGAAAGATGAAACGTTCT
Organism: Desulfovibrionaceae bacterium; assembly: GCA_031554295.1. Taxonomy (GTDB): domain Bacteria; phylum Desulfobacterota; class Desulfovibrionia; order Desulfovibrionales; family Desulfovibrionaceae; genus JAVBVM01. The sequence continues at coordinate 1,429 of JAVBVM010000160.1, forward strand.
CTGTAGTTTTTTAAAAAGATTAAGCATTTGTGCTTGAACCGACGTATCGAGCGAAGAAACCGGTTCATCGCACACCACCAGCTCCGGCCGCCGAATGATGGCCCGGGCAATGGCAATGCGCTGGCGCTGCCCCCCGGAAAACTGATGCGGATAGCGCCGGGCGTGCTCCGGCAAAAGCCCAACGCTCTCAAGCATGGCGGCGGTCTTCTCGCGGCGTTCGGCCAGTGGCGCTCCCGCGCAGGTCAGCGGTTCGACGATGCTTACCCCCACCGGCAGGCGCGGGTTCAAAGAGGAAAACGGATCCTGAAACACCATCTGGGCCACCCGGGGGATATCCCCAGCATGCGGCCTGCCGGAGCGCAAAGAAACCCCGCCAAACCTGACCTCGCCTTCAGACGGCGGCAACAGCCCTACCGCAATGCGGCCAAGCGTGGACTTGCCGCAGCCGGATTCCCCCACCAGGCCGACAGTTTCATTGGAAAAAACGCGCAAACTGACGTCATCCACGGCGCGCAAGCTCCCTCCGCCGCCCAGAAGGCCGCGGCGCGAGGAAAAAAAACGGCTTACGTGGCGCAGCTCGGCTACAGGCTGTGCCGGCGCGGGATCGGACGATCCGGATTCAGGTTGCAGCAAAAAGTCCGCGTTGAGCATGAGTTTAAAATGGCATACAAAGCCGGGAGCGTCCAGTGGCGGCGGGAGAGCTTCCGCCCCACGTCCGGGTGGGTAAAGGGAGAGGGACCCCGCCGCGATCGGGGCGGGGCAATAATGCGCCACCCAAGCCAAGGAAATAGAAAAAATATTGCAAAAGATCTATCTTGCGGCTTTACAAAAGATGTTTCTTTCTGTATCAGTAATCGTTCCTGATAAAACTATTCAAGGAGTATTTCAATGAGCAAGACAAATGACAATCTGATGGCGGCCTTCGCCGGCGAATCCCAGGCCAACCGCACCTACCTCGCCTTCGCCAAGCAGGCGGACAAAGAAGGGCTGCCCCAGGTGGCCAAGCTGTTCCGCGCGGCCGCTGAAGCTGAAACCATCCACGCCCACGCGCACCTTCGCAATGCGGGGAAAATCGGCAGCACCGCCGACAACCTCAATTCCGCCATTTCCGGGGAAACGCATGAATATACCAACATGTATCCCGAAATGATCAAGGACGCCAAGGCCGAAGGCAACAAGGTGGCGGAAACGTATTTTTCCTGGGCCGCCGCCGTGGAGGAAGTGCACGCCAACCTGTACAAAAAGGCCGCGCAGAATCCGTCCGGCCTGGCCGCCGTCGACTACTATCTGTGCCCGGCCTGCGGCTACACGCATGAAGGGCCGCTTGACGGCAAGTGTCCGGTCTGCAACGCTGCGGGTTCGACCTTTTTCGCGGTAAAGTAGCATAGCGCCCGACGAAAAAACGCGCCCCGCAACCGTGCATAAGAAAAGCCCTCCGCCACTCGCGGAGGGCTTTTTCAGTCCGGCGTCGGGCCGGTTAGATGTTCAACAGAGAGTTATCCGTCCCGGCAAAGGGGCAATATTCGTAGCCATCCGCCTGGGCTTCATTCATCCAGCGATGATAGTCCACAAAATAGCGGAAGCGGTATTCCCTTCCGGCGGGAATCTCCAGCACGACGGACAGGGAACCGTCCTTCTGCGGTTTCATGGGCGCGGCTTCGGCGTTCCAGTCGTTAAACTCGCCGACAACGGACGCCGCGCTCGCGCCGTGCAGATCTTCCGCCGGTATGGTAAATCGGACCTTGCACACAGGGCGACTTTTAAGAAACTGCTTTTCCAATGCCATTGCACCCTCCTTTGCGAGGCATATCCCCAAAACCCAAAAAGGCAAAAAAGCACCGCATCATAACGTTTTCAAAAACACGGGCGCCAGATCTCAGCCGCCCACGCGAATGCGTCGCTATCCACCATTCCAAACCGCACGATCAACCGAACGTTCTTCCGCAAAAAGCGAAGAGAACCCGTTACCTATTTTCTACACTTTGTCATGAAAAGTGTAAAGGAAAAATCATTCTAACATATGAAAATTTTTTTGAATTTCAATTTTTTTAATCAGAGTTCGAAGCCCCGCCGCCATTACAGGCAAGAAACCGGCAAAACTCAAGAGGTTGCAGTCCAAGGGCGCGCGGGCCACGGGCCGGCTCCCGCTCCGCATACAGAATCAGGGGAGCTTCAACCCTGACGCCGGGCCGGCTGTTTTTCCGCGCTTCGACCAAGACGATGCGGCTGGACGAGCCCGCCCTGGAATGGACGAAACGCAATCGCTTCGGCTCAAGCCGCTGGCCGCGCAAGGCTTCCAGAAGTTCCGGCAGCCGCTCGCTGTCGTATACGCAGGCGAAGGTTCCTTTATGTTTCAGCAGGCGCGCGGCCGCACCGCAAAACACGGGTAGCGTTTCGCCTTTATCCACCAGGGCCTCGGCCCGCAGAAAGGTTTTCGGCGGCCTGCCCGCCCGCCCGCCCCGCCAGGGGGGATTGGCCACGACCAGATCGTGGCTTTGTAAAAAGAAATCGGCGTCCGTGTCCGCCAAATTATGCTCCAGAATCCTGAAGCGTTCCGCCAGGCCGAGCGTTTCGGCATTCCTGAAGGCGGCGGCCGCCGCCTGCGGCAAGACCTCAACGCCGAAGCCCGAGAGGCGCGGGTGCAGAAGGCACAGCGCCAAGCCCACCACGCCGCAGCCCGTGCCCAGGTCGGCAAAGCTCTCAGCGCGATCGGCCGGAGCGAAAGCGGCCAGCAGCAAGGCGTCGACGGAAAAGCGAAACGCTCCCTCGGGCTGTTCAAGCCCGCGCGGGAACGCTTCCCGCGCCGCTTCAATCGTAGAGGGCATAGCGCTCCACCGGCGCGAAATCGTCCGTCAGCGTGGCCATGTCTTTAGGCACATCGGCGGTGTATTCCCAGGAGATCAGCGGATGGTAGGGCGTAACTGGCTTGCCCTTCGAGGCAATGAGCAGGAGATTCTGCGTCAGGTCCGGATTTTTGGCGTGCACGGTGAACACCCGCACTTCCGGGAACACCTGGGACACGCTCGCATAAATGGAGCGGAACAGCCGGCCCTTTTCCCCGTTGATGGCGCCGATGATGTTCATGGCCACGACGCCCGTGTCGGACAGCACCGCGCTCACCGCGCCCATGCTCTCCACCGTGCACATGTGGAAGGGGATGGCGTACTGCGAATTGAAGGTGTCGAGCAGGACCACGTCGTACTTCGCGCCGCTCTCCTGCCTCAGCTCCTTGGCCCGGTGATTGAGGAAAATGCGCGCGTCCTCGTGAAAAATGCGCAGACGCGGATCTTCCCGCAGGAAAAAATATTTTCGCGCCACCGCCGTCATGCTGGGATCAATCTCCACGACGTCCACCGCCGACAGGCGGCCATCCGCCCGCCGGTCCGCCTCGAACAGAAGCCGGCGCGGCACGGTATAGCCGCCGCCGCCCAGCATGAGCACGCGCTCCGGCGCCGGCTGGTACAAGCCGGTCAGGGCGAAAAAGCGCGTGTAGTTGGCGGCCAGGGAATCCGGATCATCCAGGCGCACGGCCGACTGAAACGTGCCGGGGTCGGTGATCATATAGCGCCAGGCGCTTTCCCCGCGCCCCTGCTCCAGCACCTGGATGTGGTTGTAGCGCGTGTCCACTTCCACCAGGCCGCGCGCCAGGGCTTGCCGCTCCAGCCAAAGCGCCCCCACGACGCAGGCCGCGCAGAACAGAAGGCCGCAGGCTACGGCCGCGCCCCGCTTCCCGCGAGCCTTCTTCCTCCCCTGGGGCATGAACAGTACCAGCAGCGCCGAGATAAGCAGCGCGCCCGACACGCTGAACAGGATCAAACGCGTGCCCAGCAAGGAAATCAGCACATAGCCGCCCAAAAATGTGCCCAGGATCGAGCCGACCGTGGACAGCGCGAAGAAACGGCCGATCACCGCGCCGCTATGCGCCGCATCCACCCCGCTCAGAGCGATCTTCACCCGGATGACGTAGGGCGAAACCATGCCCAGCAGCACGCCCGGCGGGCAGAACAAAAGGCAGGCCGCCACCACCGAGGCCGCGTGCAGGCGCAGGCCCGAACCTGTAATCAGCTCCAACAGCGCCCCGTGCAGAAGGCCGACCAAAGCCACAATACAGGCGGCGACAAAAATGATCCCGCCCAGTAGCGCGGCCCGGGGATTTTTGTCCGACAGTCTGCCGCCCAGCCAGTAGCCGGCGCTTAAACTGGCCAAAATCACCCCGATCAGGCCGGTCCAGACCACGATCGACGTGCCCAGGTGCGGCGCCAGCAGGCGCGCTCCGGCCATTTCCAGCACCATGACGGCCGCGCCGCAGAGAAAGGCCACTAATTCGAGCATAGTTTTTTCCTTATCCGGTATGAGCGGAAAAAAAGCGCCTCCGGCGGCAGGGGACGCGCCCCCCTGGAATCCCCGCACGGAATATCTCTTCAAGTAATTATAATTTCCCGCCTTGCGTTAGCCTTGTCAACTGGCGAAGGAGCATTTATAATTATTGGCTTACCGCAGTCTATGCACTAAAGAGAGCTACCCATGCCCCATAAAGGCCCCCATATATCAATTGCCGCCGACTATGTTGTCAACCGGATCCTGCGCGTCAATCTCAACGAGTTTGAGGAATGGCCGGAATCGGTGCGCCGTCTGGCTGTGGAGCTGGCTGAAGAGCTGTTCCTGGTTGTCTACAATCCGTTCGTCGACGCGGAGATGGTGCGCAAAAGCGTGGCCGAACGCTTCGCCCGCGAGCAGACCGCCCTGGCCCAGCATTACGCCACCAGCCTGGGCGAAGGCATCACCATGTTCTGGAGCGCGCACGAGGCGGATATGGCCTTCAAGGCCGAGGTGGAAAAGGCCCTGGCCCCGATCCTGGTGAAGGGCAATATCGAGCGGCGGCCCGGCGCCCTGGTGGAAAATTCCACGGACGCCACGGACCTGCGCATGGAACTGCCCATGATGGTGGTTCTGCCCGGCAGCGCCGAGGAGGTCAGCGCCATCGTGCGCCTGGCCAACACCATGAAGTTCGCGATCATCCCGCGCGGCGGCGGCTCGGGCATGACCGGCGGGGCCGTGCCCGCGCGCAAGCGCACCGTGATCATGAACATGGGCCGGCTGGTCAATATCACGAACATTGACGTGGAAAAGCGGGTGCTCTCAGCCGAGGCCGGCGTGATCACCCAGGACGCGATCGACGCCGTGGCGGCCAAGGGTCTGCTTTTCACCGTGGACCCGGCTTCGAAATACGCCTCGACCATTGGCGGCAACATCGCGGAAAACTCGGGCGGACCGTATGGTTTTGAATACGGCACCACTATCGACTGCCTTTTGTCCTGGCGTATGGTCACTCCGACCGGCGAAATCATCGACGTGGAACGGCTGAACCACCCCGGCCACAAGATCCTGCCGGACGAAACCGTGGAATTCGCGGTCAAGGATCTGAGCGGCGGGGTGCGCAACGTGGTCCGCCTGACCGGCGCGGAAATCCGCCAGCCCGGCCTGGGCAAGGACGTGACCAACAAGGCATTGGGCGGTCTGCCGGGCATGCAGAAAGAAGGCGTGGACGGCATCATCATTTCCGCGAACTTCCTGCTGTACCCGCAGCCCAAGCATTCGCGCGTGCTGGCCATGGAATTCTACGGACGCTCCATGCAGAACGCCTCGCTGGTGGTGCGCGACATCGTGGCCCTGCGCGACGCCATCCGGCGCGAGGGCGACCACGTGACCATTTCGGCGTTCGAGGAATTCAACTCCAAATACGTCCGCGCCATCGAATACAAGAAGAAGTCGGAACAGTACGAGGGCGACCCCATTTCCGTGTTCATCATGCAGATGGACAGCGACGACACCGACCTGCTCGACTCGGCCGTGCGCCAGGTGGTGGACATTGCCACGCCCTATGACGGCGTGGACGTCATGGTGGCGGAAGACGAGGAACAGGCCGAGCTGTTCTGGGAAGACCGGCACAAGCTATCGGCCATCGCCCGCCGCACCTCGGGCTTTAAGATCAACGAGGACATCGTTATTCCCATTGAAGCCGTGCCGGACTTCGCCAATTTCCTGGAGCGGCTGAACCTGGAGTCCACGGCCCATGCCTACCGCAACGCCTTGCAGGCCGTGGGCCGCCTGGCCGGCATGCCGTTGGACGACAAGGAATTCAACCGCGAATTCACCTTTGCCTCAAAGGTCAGCAAGGGCGAAATCAAGGCGGACGAGCTGTCCGATGAGGAACTGCTGCTGCGCGCCGTGGTCTTCCTGCGCGAGACCGGCGCCCGCCACCCCACTCTGGACGAACGCATCGAGCGCATCAAGGATCACATGCTGGCCACGCGCATCGAGGTGGCCAGCCACATGCACGCGGGCGACGGCAACTGCCACGTGAACATCCCGGTCAATTCGAACGACCCGGAAATGCTGCACGCGGCCGAGGAAGCCGCCCAGCGCGTGATGCGCACCGCCCAGGAAATGAACGGCGCGGTTTCGGGCGAACACGGCATCGGCATTACCAAGATCGCCTTTCTGCCGCAGGACAAAATGGACGCCCTGCGCGAATTCAAGCATCGGGTGGACCCGCGCGACGTGCTCAACCCGGCCAAGCTCACCCAGCGCGAGCTGCCGGTGCGGCCTTTCACCTTTTCCTTCAACCGCCTGCTCACCGACATCCGCGACAGCGGCCTGCCGGACAAGGAACGGCTGATCGCCCTCCTGACCAATATCCAGATCTGCACGCGTTGCGGCAAGTGCAAGCAGGTCTGTCCCATGTTCCTGCCGCAGCAGAGCATGGAATACCACCCGCGCAACAAAAACATGGCCCTGGGCGCGCTGGTCGAGGCGCTCTACTACGCGCAGATCAACACCGGCAAGCCGGATCCTGTCCTGCTCGGGCACCTGCGCCATTTGATCGAGCACTGCACGGGCTGCGGCAAATGCACGGCCGTGTGCCCGGTGAAGATCAACTCCTCTGAAGTAGCCCTCTCGTTGCGCGCCCTGCTGGAGGACGAAAACGCCGGCGGCCACCCGATCAAAAAGCGGGTGCTGGGCTGGATCGCCAAAGCCCCGGAAAACCGCGTGCCTATGGTGGCCAAGGCCGCCGCCGTGGGCCAGCGCCTGATGAACCGCACCATGGGCCTGGTGCCGGCCGTGTGGCGCGAACGTTTCGCCAGCCCGCTCTTTTCCGGCCCCGGCCCGGCCATGGGCTATAAAAACCTGACAGAAACCCTGCCCCTGGGCCAGGGAAACATTTTCCTGCCCCCGGCGGAGCCGGACAAGGAAAACAGCGGCCCGCGCGACGCGGTCTTCTACTTCCCCGGCTGCGGCGGCGGCCTGTTCTACCGGACCATCGGCCTGGCCGGCATCGCCATGCTGCTCAGGGCCGGGGTGGCCGTAATCCTGCCGCCCGCGCACCTGTGCTGCGGCTATCCCCTGCTCTCCTCGGGCGCGGATCGGGCCTACGCCAAAAACCGCGAACACAACCTGAAAGCCATGGATGCCGCCATCAAAAGCGCAACCGACGCCGGCCTGCGCGTTACGCACATTCTCACGGCCTGCGGCACCTGCCGCGATTCGCTCCAGCGCTACGAGCTGGCCGTGCTCAACCGCGACGGCCAGCCGCCGCTCGTGCATCAGGACGTGGTGCAGTTCCTGCTCACCCGCCTGTCCGAGCCGCCGCAATTCGCCAACCTGCCCGAGGTGATCTATCACCCCTCCTGCCACGCCGAATGGGTGGGGGCGCACAAGGTCAAGGCCGCGAATATCTACGCAAAAAGCCTGGCGGAATTCACCGGCGTTCCCGTGCAGCAGAACAGCGGCTGTTGCGGAGAATCAGGCATGGGCGCGGTGACCTCGCCGGCCATTTACAACAAGCTGCGCGCCCGTAAAAAGAACAAGCTGGCCGCCGTGCTCCCCAAGTACGGGCCGGACAGGCCGATCATCGTCGGCTGCCCGTCCTGCAAGATCGGCATTGCCCGCACCATGATCAGCCTGCACGGCAAAAACCCCGTGCTGCACACTCTGGAATGGCTGGCTGAGGGCTATTACGGCCTGAATTGGCAGGAAACCGTCCGCAAGACGCTGTTGAAAAACCGCGCCGCCGCGAACGTGAGCCCGCGCGCGCGGGATGCCGCCTGAGGCGCGCGCCCTGACGGCATGGGAGCTTGTGAAGTATCCATGAAATATCTGGGCATTGATTTCGGCCTGAAGCGCACCGGCATTGCCGCCGCTGAAACAGGCTTCGGCGCCGGCCAGGGCATGGCCTTCCCGCGCCGCACCCTGGTGCGGAAAAACCGCGATCAGTTCTGGAGGGACTTTGACTCTCTGATGGCCGTCGAACGGCCCGACGCCCTGGTCGTGGGCCTGCCGCGCCTGGCCGACGGCCTGGACGGGGACACCGCGCTGCATGTGCGCGCCTTTGTCTAGGAACTGAAGCGGCGCTTCGGCCTGCCCGTGTTCCAGGCGGACGAACGCTTAAGCTCTTTTGAGGCGGAGCAGGATCTGCGCGAGATTTCCGCCCTATCCGGGCGGTCGCAGGCCCGCGAAGCGCTGGACCAGCAGGCCGCCGTACGCATTCTGGAATCCTTCCTCGGTCAGGAAGACAGCAAGAAGCGCCCGTTCCCATGAGCGACGAAGCCCTTTTCGAACAGACCCCGGTGGAACAGGCCCCGGCCAGGCGCAAGCCCCGGCGTCTCCTGATTGCTCTTCTTGTTGTCCTGGCGCTCGTCCTCGGCGCGGGCGGCCTTCTCGCCTATGACGCCTGCCGTTTTCTCAATACGGCGCCTGGCCAGCCCGGCGTGACCGTGACCTATACCGTCGAGCAGGGCGCCCCATTCGGCCGCGTGGCGCGCGATCTGAAAGACCTGAACGTAATCACCGACACCCTGCGCTTCCGACTCCTGGCGCGCATGTATGACGCGGAACCGCGCCTGCGCGCCGGCGTTTTCCAGTTCAACACCGGCTGGACCCCGAAGGAAGTGCTGTACATGCTGACCACGCGCGGCGATATGCCGGTCATGGCCTGCACCATCCGGGAAGGCCTGACCTGGTGGCAGATCGCCCGCCAGTTGGAGGCTGAAGGCTATGTAACGTTCGACCAGTTCCGCGACGTGATCCACGATCCGGCCTTCCTGGCCGAACACAGCATCCCCTTCGCCAGCGCCGAAGGCTTTCTCTTCCCCGATACCTACCAGATCGCCAAGCCCTACGGCGCGCCCACGCCCGAGCGCACCCGCGCCATCGCCAGCCGCCTGGTCGGCACCTTCTGGCTCAAAACATCCGGCCTCTGGCCGGATGGTCCGCCCCCGGCCGACGTGCTCCAGCGCGCCGTCATCCTTGCCTCGCTGGTGGAAAAAGAAACCGGCCGGACCGATGAGCGGGCCCGCGTGGCCGGCGTCTACGACAACCGCCTGATCAAGGGCATGCTCATGCAGGCCGACCCCACCACCATTTACGGCCTCGGCCCCAGCTTCAACGGCAACCTGCGCCGCACCCAGCTCAACGACCCGTCCAACCCCTACAACACTTATCAGCACAAAGGTCTGCCGCCCGGCCCGATCTGCTCGCCCGGCCTCGAAGCCATCGGCGCCGCCCTGGCCCCTGAAAAGCACGACTACCTCTTCTTCGTCTCGCGCAACGACGGCTCGCACCAGTTCAGCAAAAATCTCAACGAGCACATCAATGCCGTCAACCGCTATCAGCGGCGGTGAAAGAGAAAGGCAGGCATCACGCGGCCAAGGGAGCCCCTTTCCGAAGCGGCCCCTTTGGAAATTCTTTTTTTCGATCCGGTTATGCGCTCCACGGTAAGTTCGCGCTCCGGACGCGCGCAGGCTCCCACGGCCCCGATCGGATGTTCCGGTGACGCCTGGGCTTTCCCGGGCCGCCGCCGCTTGAGGATACCCGCGTTCCGCCCCAACCCGCATTAATGACGGCCGGGCGGAGGCAAAGGCGGATTTTGACATTTCCGCTCTCTCTGCGTAAATGTGTCGGGTTAGTCCGTTTTCTGATCAGGAATGCGGCCTGATATTGTATGCAAATCCTGGAAGGAGCCCCTATGTCGTTCAAGAAAGTGTCGCCGAAATCCAAATCCGCTGCCGCCCCCAGGCCGGCCGATCCGGCCATGCCCGGCCCGATTCCCGCTGAGCTGCTGAACTCGGTCGAATCGGAAGTTTCCAAGGAAAGCGCTCCGCTGCTTGAGTTTCTGGTCCGCCATGCGCGGAAGATTGCCCTGGCGGTTGTGGTGCTGGTGGTGATTTTGGCCGGCTACGGCGGCTACCGCTGGTGGGAAGCGCGCAATCACGCGACGGGGGTGAAGGATCTGGGCCGCGTGCTTGTTGCGGGCGCTTCGCCGGAACAGCTGCAAAAAGTAATGGCCTTTGCCGAACAGGGGCCTTCCAGCACACGCACGGCCGCTTATTTTGAAGCGGCGCGCATTGCCACGGAACTGGGCGACAAAACCATGGCCTCCGCCGCCTGGGCCAAGGTCGCGCAGGCCGGGGGCGCCATGGGCTTCATCGCGCAGATAAACCAGGCGCAGTTGCTGGCCGCCTCGGGAGACCCCGAGGGTGCGGCGCGCCTCTATCAATCCATCAAGTCGGAATCGAACCCGGATGTTCAAAAGGCGCTGTTGGCATACTCCGCCATGGCCTGGTCACAGGCGGCGGACAAGTCGGATACGGCCCGCGCCGAAGCCGTCAAGGCGTATGAAAAACTGATCGCCATGGCCGGGCCGCGGGAAAAAGTCCTTTTTGAGTACTGCCTTGCCCGTTTGCAGACCACGCAATAGGGTACGGTAATTTGAACGTCTTACCGGATAACGCGCTCTGGCGGCGCGTAGCGACGCCCGCGAGTCTGCATGGGCGGGCTTCGCCCGCCGTTACGCGGCGAATTCAGGCGTAAAAGGCTTTAGGAGGGCTGTACGGCCGGCATGTCCGACATTCTGAGCATCAGCGAGCTGACCCAGGCCATCCGCGGCCAGCTTGAAGAGCGCTTTGCCTATGTCTGGGTGCAAGGCCAGGTGACGAACGTGTCGCGCCCCGCCTCCGGGCACGTCTACTTTTCCTTGCGGGACGAAGGCGCAAGCCTTGCCTGCGTATGGTTCAAAAATCGAAAGCCCGGCGGCGAGCGCTTCGACCCCCTGACTGGCGAGGTTTTTGAGGACGGCCCGCGCGAAAGCCTGTCCGAACGCCTGGAAAACGGCCAGGAAGTAATCTGTTCCGGCCGGCTCACAGTTTACCCGCCGCGCGGCGGGTATCAGCTGATTGTGGAGTTCGGCCAGGAAACCGGCACCGGCCGGCTGCATGCGGAATTCGAAGCCCTGAAGCTGCGCCTGGCCGCCCTGGGCTATTTTGACGCGGCGCGCAAGCGGCCCTTGCCGCGCCTGCCCCGGCGCGTGGCCGTGATCACCTCGCCCGCCGGGGCGGCTATCCGGGACTTTTTACGTATCGTGAATACCTGTGGGCCTGGTTCGGAAATCCGCATCTACCCGAGCCCCGTGCAAGGCGAGGAAGCGCCAGGGCGTCTGGCCGCCATGCTGCGCCAAGCCGGCGCGGATCAATGGGCCGAACTGATTGTGCTGATCCGCGGCGGCGGTTCGCTGGAAGATTTATGGGCCTTCAACAGCCCGCTGGTGGCGGAGGCGATTTTTGAGTCGCCCGTGCCGGTCTTGGCCGGCATCGGGCATGAGGTGGACTTCACCATCGCGGACATGACCGCTGACGCGCGCGCGGCCACCCCCACGCACGCCGGGCACCTGCTCTGGCCGGAACGACGGGATCTGGCGCAGCAGGTTGACGAAAGCTCTCTGGCCTTGCAGCGCCGTTTTCTGGACATGGTGGAGCGCTACGAACACTCGTTGGCGACCGCCCGGCGCGCCCTGTCCTGGTTTTCCCCCGACCGCACGCTGGAGCGCGGCCTTGAGCGCTTGGCTGAAGCCCGACGCCGCCTGCTTCAGGCCGGGGAGGCAATCTTCGTCCGCCGGGACGCCCGGCTGACTGAAACGCGGCAGCGTTTAGGCGCGGCCTTTGGCCTGCCTTCCGTGCGGGAGCGCCTTGCCGCCCTGGACGCGTTGGAGCAGCGCCTGCGTTTTTCCAGCGAGCGCCGGGCGGAAAACATCGGGGCATCCCTGGATCGGTTGCGCCTGGCCCTGGAAGCGCTGGACCCCCTGCGGCCGCTTGGGCGCGGCTACAGCCTGGCCCTGGACGTCCAAGGACGCATTGTGCGTAGCGTCAAAGACGCGAGCCCCGGCATGCCGTTGCGCGTCAGAGTGGCTGACGGCGCGCTGGATGCCACCATTGACAGGATAACTCCCCTGTCGGAATAAGAAACTTTGGAGCCGCTATGCCGATCCGGCGCTTTCTTCTGATTCTCTGCGCGCTGCTGCTCGCCCCGGCCACGGGGAAAGCGGCCGTGCTCGCTGTCGACGCCCCGAAAAACATCCCGACCGGCACCGCCTTCGTCATCACCATTACCACCGACAGCCCGGAATCGGTGAAGGTGGAATGGCAAAAAGCCTGGGTCATGCTCACGCCGGCGGCCGTAATGCCGGAAGCGACGGTCACGGAGCAAGGGGACAAGGAAGGGGACCAGAAATTTTCTCCCGCGCGCTATTCCGGCCAGGCATTGCTGCCGGTGAACATCAACGCGGAGCCGGGGAACGCGACGCTGGCCTGCACGCCGTCCGGGGCGGGAGCCAAGCCCTTTATCCGCGACATCGCAATCACGGCCAATGCCTTTGAAACGCAGGAACTTACCGTGGAGGGAAAATACGTGAACCCGCCGCAAAGCGTGCAGGCGCGTATTGATGCAGAGCGGACGCGTAACCGCGAGGCCCTGGCCGAAAAGACGCCGGAACGGCTCTGGTCGCTGCCGTTCATCCGCCCGGTGCCGGGCGCGGTCACCAGCAGCTTCGGCCTGCGCCGGGTATTCAATAAGGAGCCGCGCGCCCCGCATATGGGGCTTGATCTGCGCGGCGCGGCGGGCACCCCCATCTTCGCCTGCGCGGCCGGCACGGTTCTGTTGGCGGAAGAGCAATATTACGCGGGCAACTGCGTCTTTATCGACCACGGCATGGGCGTGATCACCAGCTACATGCACATGTCGGCCCTCAAGGTCACAGCGGGGCAAACCGTGGCCCGCGGTGAACTGATCGGCCTGGTCGGAGCCACCGGCCGGGTTACGGGGCCTCATCTGCACCTGGGCCTGTCCATCCTGGGCACGCCGGTGGACCCGCTGCCGCTGCTGGAAACGCCGTCTAAGAGCTAGAGTGAAGTAACTTTGAAAAAGTTACTTCACTCGGCAAGGATGTATTTCCAAATCCTTGCCGTGAAATGGTTGCAGGCGAGCTTCGCTCGCCGTTAAGCGAGCATTTCAAACGTAAAATGCTAGTATTGGCCGTAAGGCTGGCCGACCGGTCGGCAGGGAGAGCGTATGGCGCGTCAGAAAAGAGAAGAAGCCGGGCGGGAGGCGACCTTTGAAAGCCGCTTCGCCCGACTACAGGAAATAGTGCATATTCTGGAAAGCGGCAATTTGCCCCTGGAAGCAGGGGTCGCCTTGTTCAAGGAAGGCATGGTCCTGTCCCAGGCATGCCGTGAACAACTGGACAAGGCCCGGCACGAAATCACCCTGCTCTCGCAGGACGGTCCCGTGCCGCTTGCGCCGCCCGAAACAGCCGAAGGGGACGCGCCCGAGGAGGATGCAAATGAACGGTGAGCACTGCTTTACCGCGCGGACGGATGACGCCTTGCTGGTGAAAGCCAGCCTGACCCTGAAAACGCGCGGCGCCGAGGTGGAGAGTTTTCTGGCCGGCCTGTACAAGGACGCCGCTGTTCCCGCCCAACTGCGCGAAGCGGCGCGCTATAGCCTGCTGGCCGGCGGCAAACGCGTCCGCCCGGTCCTGTGCCTGACCACAGCCCGCCTATTCGGCCTGGAAACAGCGGCCGCCATGCCCTTTGCCGCCTCCCTGGAAATGATCCACTCTTATTCGCTGATCCACGACGATTTGCCGGCCATGGACGATGACGATCTGCGGCGCGGCAAACCGAGCAACCACAAGGCGTTCGGCGAAGCCACGGCTATTCTGGCCGGCGATGCTCTGCTCACCGACGCCTTTGTCCTGATGGCCTCCGGCGCGACCACCGGCGCCAACGGTCCGATCCCGGCCGAACGGGCGCTGGAGGGTATCCGCCTGACGGCGCTGGCGGCCGGCGGCCGGGGCATGGTCGGCGGCCAACTGCTGGACATGGAGTATTCGCGTCCCGGCGCCGGGCCGGTGCTGCTGGCCGAAAAGGAACTGGAACACATGCAGGCCCTGAAAACCGGCGCGCTGCTGCGCGCGGCCTGTACCGTGGGCGCGGCCCTGGCTGGCGCATCCGCTCGAGCGCGGGCCTGCATTGATGACTACGGCGCGGCCGTTGGCGCGACTTTCCAGATTGTGGACGACATTCTGGACGAAACCGGCGATGAGGCTGTGCTTGGCAAGCCCGTGGGCAGCGATGCCGCGCAGGGCAAACTCACCTGGCCGCGCCTGGTGGGCCTGGAAGCCAGCCGCCTGCGCGCTGAGGAGCACGCCAGACAAGCCCGGGCCGCCTTGGATCGACTGGATGCCGCATCGCTCGCGCGGCCCGAAGAAGCGGATGCGCTGAAAGGGCTCGTCGCCTACTTGCTGGAACGCGTCTCTTAATGAGAAAAATTTGTCTTTTTTCCGCTTGGCATCCTGTGTATGCTGGCTTGTGAACACTGGGGAGAATGTGGATTTTTTGCCTGAAGACCATACCCTTTCCATTGAGGATCTTCCTCTGGATCCGGAGCGTTACCCGCTACTTTCGCAAATAAGGCTGCCCGGCGACGTGGCCGCCTTGTCGCTTGAGCAAATGCCGCTGCTGGCCGCCGAGGTGCGCGACCAGATCATCCAGACCGTTTCCCGAACGGGCGGGCACCTGGCGCCGTCCCTGGGCGTGGTCGACCTGACCATCGCCTTGCTGGCCTCCCTCAACCCGGGCGTGGACCGCATTGTCTGGGACGTGGGGCACCAGGCGTACGCTTGGAAAATCCTCACCGGCCGGGCCGGGCAATTTCACAGCCTGCGCGAACATGGCGGCCTGTGCGGCTTTCCGAAGCGCGACGAAAGCCTGTACGATGATTTCGGCACCGGGCACTCCTCCACCTCCATTTCCGCCGCCCTGGGCATGGCGGTGGCGCGCGACCTGAAGGGCGAGCAGTTTCATTCCGTGGCGGTGATCGGCGACGGCTCGCTTTCAGCCGGCATGGCCTTTGAGGCCCTGAACCACGCCGGCCACATCAAGAAGCGTCTGATCGTCATCCTGAACGATAACGAAATGAGCATCGCCAAAAACGTGGGGGCGCTGTCGCTCATTCTCTCGCGTAACCTGTCCTCTAACTGGATGCTCCGGGCCAAGCGCGACATTGAAAGTTTCCTCACCACCATTCCGGCCATCGGCGAGGATCTGGTCCAGTATATCCGGCGCAGCAAACGCAGCTTCAAAGCCTTCTTCACTCCGGGCATGCTGTTTGAGGCATTCGGCTTCAACTACATCGGCCTGGTGGACGGGCACAATATCGAAGAGCTGCTCGAAACGCTGGAAACGGCCAAGGCGCAGGATTCGCCCGTGCTGGTCCATGTGGCCACCAAGAAAGGCAAAGGCGACGCCCCGGCCGAGGAAAACCCCGTGACCTTCCACGGCGTGGGCAGCTTTGAGCCGGAAAGCGGCCTGGCCAGGAAACGCGGCGGCAGCCTGCCCACCTATACCGACGTTTTCAGCGGCACCCTCTGCCGTCTGGGCGAGCGCGACGAGCGCATTGTCGCCATTACCGCCGCCATGCCCGAAGGCACGGGCACGCGGGAATTCGCTTCCCGCTTCCCGGATCGTTTCGTGGACGTGGGCATCTGCGAGCAGCAAGCCATCACCTTTGCCGCCGGCCTGGCCACCCAGGGTCTGCGCCCGGTGGTGGCCCTTTATTCCACCTTTCTCCAACGCGGCTATGACCAACTCATTCACGACGTCTGCCTGCAGAACCTGCCGGTGGTCTTCGCCATTGACCGGGCCGGCCTGGTCGGCGAAGACGGCGCCACGCACCACGGGGTTTTTGACCTGTCCTTCCTGCGCGCCGTGCCCAATCTCTCCATTCTCGCCCCGCGCGACGAAGGCGAGTTGCAGGACGCGCTCTACACCGCCCTCAATCTGAATGGCCCGGCGGCCGTGCGCTACCCGCGCGGCGTTGGCATGGGCGTGCCGCTCGGTGAGCACTACGCCATGCTCACTCCCGGCCTGGGCGAATTACTCCGCCAAGGTCGGGCCCTTGCCGTCATCGCCTGCGGCAGCCGCGTGCATCCCGCCAATGAGGCGGCCGAACGGCTTTATGAGCAGGCTCGCCGTGAAATCACCGTCTTTGACGCGCGCTGGGTCAAGCCCCTGCCCGAACGGCAGATTCTGGACATCGCCGCCAGCCATCACACTCTGATCCTGGCCGAAGAGAATGCCCTGATCGGCGGCTTCACCTCCGGCGTGCTCGAATGCCTGGCCGACAACAATGCCCTCAACCGGCACACCATCATCCGCGTCGGCATTGGCGATCATTTTGTCGAGCACGGTCCGCAAAAAGTCCTGCGCGAACAGGAACGCATCTGCATTGATAGCCTGGTCGACGCGCTGAAAAGGTAGGCATCCCGCGGCAAAGGGCTCCGCTTCGAAACGGCTCCCTTAAAAGCCCGTCCATCTTTAAGAGCATGTTCACTTTGAGATTGTCGCTTAATTGCGGGCAAAGACCGCCTGCGACGATCTCGCGGCAATGATTTGCGAGCGAATCCTTGCGGAGCGGGTGAACATTTTCAATGCTCATTGCGCTGGTCGCGCCCTCGGTGCGCGCGCTCGCCATCGCCTTTAGCTTGACAGCGTGCGCCGTAGCCGATAGGCCAAGCGGGCGCGCATGCGCAGGAGGAAATATGCCCGGTTACGGAGATTTGGTAATTCTGATCAGCCCGCGCGGCAAACGCTATCTGCGCAGGCTGGAAGAAGGGCAGGACATGCATTTCCAGGAAGGCATACTGCCCGCCGCCGTTTTGCGGGAAGCGGGCTTCGGCGGCAGCGCGCGCACGGTGCTCGACGTGCCTTTTCTAGTGCGGCGGCCGGAACTGGCCGACCTGGTCATGGGTGTGAAACGCCAAACGCAAATTATTTATCCTAAAGATATAGCCTACATCTGCACCAAGCTGGGCGTGGGCCCGGACCGGGTGACGCTGGAAAGCGGAACCGGTTCCGGCAGCCTGACCCTGGCCCTGTCCTATTTCTCCGGGCCTACCGGTCAGGTGCATTCCTGCGAGGCGCGCGAGGAATTCCACAAGCTGGCCCGCCGGAACCTGGACTGGGCCGGGCTGGGTAAAAACGTCTTACTGTACTGCCGGGACATCGCCGAAGGCTTCCCGGTCAATAATGCGGACGCTGTTTTCCTGGATGTCCGCACGCCTTGGGAATACCTGGATCAGTCTCTCGCGGCCGCCAAGCCCGGCGGCGTCTTCGGCTTTCTGGTGCCCACGGTGGACCAGGTCGGCCGCCTGCTCTACGCCATGGAAACCCGCCCCTTTGACGAAATTGAGGTGGTGGAGATTCTGATGCGTAAGTGGAAACCCCTGGCCGATCGCCTGCGCCCCGAAGACCGGATGATCGCCCATACCGGCTTTCTTGTCTTCGCCCGGCAGCAGGAAAAGCCGGCGGACTGGGATTCCTTCATCACCCTCGGCACGCGCGAGCGCAAGCAGCACGCGGCGCGCCAACAGCGCCTTGCGGAAACAGGCGCGGAGGAAGAAGACGAATAGCGCTTTAACAACGGATTTTAAAAAAAAGGCGGGGTTCTCCAACCCCGCCTTTTTCGTTGCGGCGGGCGACTATTTTTTAAGCGATTATCCAGAGTCTTTTAAGAATCTCGAGAAGTGGCTTGCAAAAATAATAAATATCCCCTAAGAATAATCGAATTTAGTCTTAGACGTTGCCTAACGGAAGTTGAATATTATTTTACCGATATTTTTGACGGGGAGATACGATGAAACTGCAAACGAAAATTTTGTTGCCCATTTTGATCCTTATTGTGTTGCTTATGGGTGTTTCGGGGACGCTTTCCTATTTATCCAGTGAACGCGACCTGAAGCAGGCGCTGCTTGACAATATGGAAGGCGAGACAAACGCGATCAAGCGCAACCTTGAAAAATTGCGCGCCACCGGAACCCGGGACATGGAGCGCACCGCCATCCGTTCCGATGTGGTGAGTTTTTTCGACGGGGATATTCACAATAAAGATGCCCAGACATCTCTTTCCAAGGTCCTGACAGTCATTGCCGACAGCTATCCGGACTTTGACCGCCTCAGCATTTATGATCCGGAAGGCATCACTGTGGCCTGCTCCATCCCGTCGGTGATCGGGCAGAGCTTCGCGGACCGGGATTATTTTAAGATTGTAAAATCAACCGGCCAGAAATACCTTTCCGAACCGCTCATAAGTCGGGTGTCGAACAGTTCCGTCATTGTCGTGGCCATTCCGGTGATGCGCGGCGGCAAATTGGCCGGCATTGTGGCCGGAACCCTCAGTCTGACCAACTTTTTCAAGGAAACCATCGCCCCCGTGCAGGTCGGAGAACACGGGTACGCCTTCATCCTGGACAAAAAAGGCAATGTCGTTGTCCATAAAAACACGGACTGGCAGTTTAACGATAGGTTGCCCGAACTTGCGGACTACCAGCGTCTTGTCAAAAAAGGCCAGGGACTTGATTCCTTTATCGACCCGGCGACCAAGGAAACCGTTCTGGTCTATGTCGCCACCGAACCGCAAAGCGGCATGGTGACGGCGGTGCGCGCCGATGAAAGCGACGTGTTCGCCGGCCTGAAAGGCATCCGCAACCAGGCGATAATCGTCTCGGTGATCGGCATTGTCCTCGGCTTTGTGGTGGTTCTGCTCATCGTTCGCCCGGTGGCGCAAGCCGTGCGACGGGGCGCCGCCTTCGCCACGGACATCGCCCACGGCAAGCTGGACGGCGTCCTGAAAATCAAGCGCTCAGATGAAATCGGCGCCCTGGCGGAGTCTTTGCGCGCCATTCCTAAGGTGCTGAAAGAAATCATTGAAAGCTACACCCTGCTGGAAAAAAATGTGGAACAGGGCAAACTGGATGCGCAAGGCGACGCTTCCCGTTTCGAAGGGGAATATGCGAACCTGATCAAGGGAACCAACGCCGTGGTGAACCGCTACCGCATGGTGCTGGACAATATCCCCTCGCCCATCGTCGTACTGGCTAAGGACGGCAAAGCCACGTTCCTGAACAAACATGCCAAGGATCTGGCTGGAGAAAACTACGAAGGAAAAACCTGCGGCCAGCTTTTCGCCCGCGAGGATTACAATACGGACGTGTGCGCGCTGCGCCGCAGCCTGGAAACCGGCCGGCCGGCCAGCGGCGAAACCATCGCCCACCCCGGCGGCAAGACCATGGAGATCAGCTACTCCAGCATTCCCATGCAGGATTCTTCCGGCAAGGTTGCCGCCGTACTCCAGCTCATCACCGACCTCACCGAGATCAAAAACGTGCAGAACACGATGATCGACGTGGCCAACCAGGCCACGGAAATTTCCGATCGCGTGGCCGCCGCCTCGGAACAGCTGAGCGCCCAGGTGGTGCAGGTAAGCCGCGGGGCGGACCTGCAACGGGAGCGGGTGTCTTCCACGGCCACGGCCATGGAGGAAATGAACGCCACTGTGCTGGAGGTGGCGCGGAGCGCCGCCGATGCCAGCCATCAGGCCGAATCCACCCGCGGCAAAGCCCAGGACGGCGCGAACCTGGTGGATCAGGTCGTCAAATCCATCAATGAAGTAAACTCGGTTGCGCAGCAGTTGCAAGGCGACATGGAGTCCTTGGGCAAGCAGGCGGAAAATATCGGCGGCGTGATGAACGTCATCTCCGACATCGCCGACCAGACCAACCTGCTGGCCTTGAACGCCGCCATTGAAGCGGCCCGCGCCGGCGAGGCCGGCCGCGGGTTCGCCGTTGTGGCCGACGAAGTGCGCAAGCTGGCGGAAAAAACCATGACCGCGACAACAGAAGTCGGCGCGAACATCCGCAGCATCCAGAGCGCCACCCAGGCCAGCAGCCAGCGCTTTACCGCCGCCGCCGTGAATGTTGTGGAAGCCACCCAGTTGGCCACGACCTCCGGCGACGCGCTCCGGGAAATCCTGGCATTGGTCAACAAAAACTCCGAGCTGATTACCAGCATCGCCACCGCGGCGGAGGAACAGTCCGCCACCACGGAGGAAATCAACCATTCCGTCGAGGAAATCAACCGCATCGCGGGCGAGACGGCCGGAGGCATGGCGAATTCGTCATCCGCCGTGCAGGAAATCGCCGCCATGTCGCAGGAGCTGAAAAACCTGCTGAGCCGGTTAAAAAGCTAGTCACACCACGTATACCCGAAGGGGGGCTTTGCCCCCCTTCGGGTTTCTCTCTCCACCCTCCTTTCGTTTTTTTGCCGATCCGGCCGGTCCCGGTTGTAAGGCGCCCCGATTTCAGCTATCGCTGAAGAGTGAACACCATGACCAAGCAGGCCCGCATACTTATTATTGACGATGAGGAGAGCATCCGCTTCTCCCTGCGCGGCATTCTTGAGGACGAAGGGCACACGGTGATTGAGGCCGCCTCCGGCGAGGAGGGGCTGGAAGCGCTGGCCGGCGGCGGCATCGACATGGCCTTTCTCGATATCTGGCTGCCCGGCATTGACGGCCTTGAGGTTCTGACGCGGGCCACCGTGGAATGGCCGGATGTCCCCGTGATCATGATCTCCGGCCACGGCACCATTGAGACGGCCGTCAGCGCCATCAAGCTCGGGGCGCACGACTTCATCGAAAAACCGCTTTCCCTGGAAAAAGTGGTCATTGCGGCGGCCCGGGCTCTGGAATTCAGCGATCTGAAGCGCGAAAACGAGACCCTGCGCCAGATCTCGCGCGAAGACGATGAAATGCTGGGCGTTTCCGCGCCCATGCTGGCCTTGAAAGAGCAAATCCAGCGTGTGGCCCCGACCGACGCCTGGGTGCTGATCACCGGGGAAAACGGCACAGGCAAGGAACTTGCCGCGCGCGCCATCCACCGTTTGAGCCGCCGCGCCCAACGCACTTTGGTGGCCGTGAACTGCGCGGCCATACCCGAGGAACTGATCGAGAGCGAGTTGTTCGGTCACGAAAAGGGCGCGTTCACCGGCGCCGATCAGACCAAGATCGGCAGGTTTGAAATGGCGCACAACGGCACGCTTTTTCTGGATGAAATCGGCGACATGAGCCTGAAAACACAGGCGAAAATTCTGCGTATCCTGCAGGAACAGAAATTCGAGCGGGTGGGCGGCGGCCGCACCATCAGCGTGAACGTGCGGGTGGTCGCGGCCACCAATAAGGATTTAGAGGAAGCCATTCGGCATAACGCCTTCCGCGAAGACTTGTATTACCGGCTCAGAGTGTTCCCCCTGGCCCTGCCGCCGTTGCGCGAGCGCACCGGCGACGTGCCGCTGCTGCTCACCGAATTCTCCGCCCGCTTCAGCCGGGAGTATGCGGTACAGCCCATTACCTTCGCCCCGCCCGCCCGGGATGCCCTCTCGCGCGATTCCTGGCCCGGCAACGTGCGTGAATTTCGCAACCTGGTGGAGCGC
>JAVBVM010000077.1:0-11440 GCA_031554295.1 Desulfovibrionaceae bacterium
CACGGCGCCGTATTCGCCGCCGTCGCGCTCACGCAGGTTGATGATCTGCGGCACCAGCAAATAATCCACCTTGGCCGCGCGGCCCACGGACACCCAGTAGTCAAGCGCCGTGGCGCGGGTCGGCTTTTTCGTGGAATCCGAGCGCGGCAGCAGCGGCGCATAAGTATAGTTGCGCGTGGTTTTGGAGCGAAGCGTCTCGCCGAAGGCCCGGTCCAGGTTCGCCAGCATTTCATCCGAGACTTTCGCCTGGTGCTCGGGCAGATAGCCGGCGAGCAACTCCGCGATGATCGTGGGCTGGGTGAACTGGGTCAGGCCGATGTTCACGTCCGGCAAGGGCGCGGGCATCTGCCTCGGTTTGGAACAGCCGGCGAGGGTGCATACAAGCAGCAACGCGCAGGCAAGAAGAACAAGATGCTTACGCGAAACCAGACGCGGTGCGATCGGGGTGGGGAGAGCCATCAGTCAAGCCGTCCTTTTGTGCTGAGAAGTCCGTCGCGCTCGCGGCGCACCGCGTGACGCAGGGCCAGTCCAACGCCCTTGAAGGCCGATTCCAGCAGATGGTGGCCGTTCTTGCCATATAAAAAAGAGATATGCAGATTCAAACGGGCGGAAGAGCTGAACGACTTCCAGAATTCCCGCCACAAGTCACGGTCCTGCCCGGCCAGAACCGGCGGCAGCAGACTGTCGCCGTGCCATTCAAGCCAGGGGCGGCCGGAAATATCCAGGCAGACGTCGGCCAGGGCCTCGTCCATGGGCACTTTCGCCCAACCCACGCGGGCGATGTCCGCGCGGCCGCCCAGAGCTTCCGCCAGGGCCTGGCCCAGGCAGAGCCCGGTGTCTTCCACCGTATGGTGGGCGTCGATGTGCAGGTCGCCCTGGCAGGTCAGGGTCAGGTCAAAGCCGGCCCAGAAGGCGGCGAGCGTGATCATGTGATCCGCCAGGCCAAAGCCGGTATTCACGGCCACGGTGCCCGTGCCGTCGAGGTTCAAATCCAGTCGTATGGAGGTTTCGCGCGTTTCGCGGAATACCGTTGAACTGCGGCTGTTCATATCTGCTCCGAAAAACCCGCTCCGGCGCGGTTTATAATTTATTCCGCCTCGTTTTCTCCGCCGTCTCTATTGGTCATGCCTGGCGTTGTACGGGTCATCCGCGTCATCCGTGCCATCCTCGCTGGCGGGGGAAGTTTTCCCCGCGCCGTCCTTGGCTTCGTCGGACGCCGGCTTCTTTTTTCCAAAGGCGACAACGACGTATATGCTTACTTCATACAGGACAAGCATAGGAAAAGCCATAAGTAATTGCGAAACCACGTCCGGCGGGGTCAGGATGGCCGCCACAATGAAAATCACCAGGATGGCGTACTTGCGCGCCTTGCGCAGCATGGGCGGGGTGACCACGCCCAGGCGGGCCAAGGCGAAGGCCACTATCGGCATTTCAAAAATCAGGCCGAAGGCGAGCAGCAGCTTGATGCAGAAGCTGAACGTGTCGGTCATGGTAAAGGCGGCCTTGATGTGCTCCGAGGTAAAGCTCATGAAAAAACGGAAGGCCAACGGGAAGACCTGGAAATAGCAGAATGCGGCGCCAGCGATGAAAAACACGCCGGTTACCCCAGCCAGGGGAATGACGTATTTGCGCTCTTCCTCGTACAGGCCGGGCGCGACAAATGCCCAGATCTGATAAAAGACGAAGGGGGACATCACAATCAGGCTGGCCACAAAGGCCGTCTTCATGTAGACGAAAAAGGCGTCAGGCGGGGAAAGGTACTGAAGCTGCACGCCCTCCGGCATGGCGTCCAGCACGGGTTTCATCAGCCAGTAGAACAGGGGTTCCGCGAACTGGTAGGCGACGAAAAAGCCGACCATCACCGCTATGGCGGCGTAGATCATGCGTCGCCGCAGCTCGCCCAGATGATCGAGCAACCCCATGGACTTGCCGGGCTGCTCGATCGCCGGCTGCTTTTTCCTGGGGACATTGGCGGCGCCGTTCACAGCGGGCGGCTGCCCGGCCTCGGCGGCCGGATCCGCGGCGGAGGCGGCGGAGTCAGACGGGCTCATGCCAGATCCTTTGGCTGTCCCGTGACCGGGGCGGCCTCCGTGTCGGTGGTCGAGGCCGCCACAGTAGCGGCGGGGCTTGCGGCCCTGACCTTTGCGGCCTCCTCGGCCGCGCGCTTGGCCTCCGCGTCCTTCTTTTGCTGCTCGCGCTCTTCCAAGGCCACTTCAGCGTTAATCGTGCGCTGGAAGTCGGTGGAGACTTTGCGGAATTCGCCCATGGCCTTGCCGATTGTCCGCGCTATGCCGGGCAAATTTTTCGGTCCAAGGACCAATAACGCCACCACCAGGATGACGAGCATCTCTGTGCTGCCGATACCGAACATACTCCCCACCTCATTACTATTTGCCGCCGCGAAAAGCCGCCGCCAGCGGAATTCTTCCTCCCGCGATTTCGCGGCGCCGCCCGCCTATTCCCATTCGATAGTGCTGGGCGGCTTTGAGGAAATATCATAGACCACGCGGTTCACGCCCCGGACCTCGTTGATGATCCGGCTCGAAATGCGGGCCAGCACATCAGGCGGCAGGCGGACCCAGTCCGCGGTCATGGCGTCCACGCTTTCCACCACGCGCAGGGCGATGACATGCTCATACGTGCGCCCGTCACCCATCACGCCCACCGTCTTCAACGGCAAAAGCACGGCAAAGCCTTGCCAGACCTTCCGATACCAGCCGGAGGCATGTAATTCCTCCTGCACGATCTTGTCCGCCCGGCGCAGAATGTCAAGGCGTTTCATGGTGATCTGCCCGACAATGCGTACCGCCAGCCCCGGACCGGGGAAGGGGTGCCGCCAGATAATCGAATCCGGCAGGCCCAGTTCCTTGCCCACAATGCGCACCTCGTCCTTGAACAGTTCGCGCAACGGCTCGATCAGCTTGAGCTTCATGTGATCCGGCAGGCCGCCCACGTTGTGGTGGCTCTTGATCACGGCCGAGGGCCCCTTGGGCGAGACGGACTCGATCACGTCCGGGTACAGCGTGCCCTGGGCCAGGAAGTCGATGCGCTCAAGCTTGCTCGCTTCTTCCTCAAACACCTCGATGAAGGTGTGGCCGATAATCTTGCGTTTTTCCTCGGGATCGTCCACTCCGGCCAGGCGCGCCAGAAAACGAGCCTGCGCCTGCACGGCCGTGAGGTTCAAATGGAAGTGCTCGGTCAGATAGTCCACCACTTCCTGCCCTTCGTTCATGCGCAAGAGGCCGGTATCGACAAAGATGCAGTGCAGTTGGTCGCCAATGGCCTTGTGCAGCAGAACGGCCACCACCGTGGAATCCACCCCGCCGGACAGGGCGCAGACCACCTGGCGGTCGCCGACCTGCGCCTTCAGCTTTTTCAGCTCCTCCGAGATGAAGGAGGACATATTCCAGTCCGGCGTCAGCCTGGCCACTTCAAAGATGAAATTTCGCAGCACGCGGTCGCCTTCGGCCGTGTGGTGCACCTCGGGGTGGAACTGCACCGCGTAGATGCGGCGCTTTTCGTCGGCCATGGCCGCGATATCCAGCTTTTCCGTGGAGGCGGTGACCGTGAAGCCGGCCGGCGGCCGCTTCACCTTGTCGCCGTGCGACATCCACACCCGGGTCACGCTTTTGGCCTCCAGCCCCTTCCAGAGCGCGCAGTCAGCCGCGATCTTCAGATCCGCCGGGCCGTACTCGCGCGTCTGCGACGAGGACAGTTCCCCGCCCAGGGCATGGCCGAGCAGTTGCATGCCGTAGCAGATGCCCAGCACCGGCACGCCCATCTCGAGCAACGCCGGATCCAGCGCCGGCGCGTCCTTTTCCGTCACGCTGGACGGCCCGCCGGAGAGAATCAGCGCGCCCGGCTTCAGGGCCCTCACCACGTCGGCCTTGACCGTGCACGGGTGGATTTCCGAATACACTCCGGCCTCGCGCACGCGGCGGGCGATCAGCTGCGTAACCTGAGAGCCGTAGTCGATGATGATAACTTTGTTCCGATCCCCTGGCATACCTTTCCTATCCCTTTGCTCGAATAACAAATCCCCAGGGCGGGTTTAAGAGGACTCTCCCAAAAAGAGCCCCTGTGGCCGCCGGAGGCGTCCTCTAATCCACCCGATAATTCGGCGCTTCCTTGGTGATAATAACGTCGTGCACATGGCTTTCGCGCAGGCCGGCCGGCGAAATTTCCACAAAGCGCGCGTGTTCCTGCAAATGCTTGATATTCGGCGCGCCCACATAGCCCATGCCAGAGCGCAGGCCGCCCACCAGCTGGTACAGGCTTTCCGACACCGGCCCCTTGTAGGGCACGCGGCCAACAATGCCTGCGGGCACCAATTTTGTGCTCTTTTCCTGGAAGTAGCGGTCCGAGCTGCCCTCTTTCATGGCGTCCATGGAGCCCATGCCCCGGTAAATCTTGTAGGAGCGCCCCTGGTACAGGATGGTCTCGCCCGGGCTTTCGTCCGTGCCCGCGAACAGGCTGCCGATCATTACCGTATGCGCGCCCGCGGCCAGGGCCTTGACCACATCGCCCGAATACTTGATGCCGCCGTCGGCGACCACGCAACGATCGAATTTGTGCGCCGCGCGCACGCATTCGATGATCGCCGTGACCTGCGGCACGCCCACGCCCGCAACAATGCGCGTGGTGCAGATCGAGCCGGGGCCGATGCCGACCTTGACCGCGTCCGCGCCCGACTTCAGAATCGCCGTCGCGCCTTCGTAAGTGGCCACGTTGCCGGCAATCAGCTGGGTCTTGGGAAAGCTGCCCTTCAATTGCTCAATGCCCCGCAGCACGTTGGCCGAATGGCCGTGCGCCGAATCCAGCACCAGGAAGTCCACGCCGGCGTTCACCAGGGCGTGCGCGCGTTCCTCGCAGTCCTTGCCGATGCCCACGGCCGCGCCCACGCGCAAGCGGCCCGAGTCGTCCTTGCACGAATCCGGGTACTTCTGGATTTTGTCGATATCCTTCATGGTGATCAGCCCTTTCAAGCGGCGCTGTTCGTCCACCACCAGCAGTTTCTCAATGCGGTGCTTGTGCAGCAGGTCCTTCGCCCCGTCCAGGGTGGTGCCCACCGGCACGGTGACCAGGTTCTCGCTGGTCATCACCTCGCGCACCTTGGTCAGTTCCAGATCCTTCACAAAACGCACGTCGCGGTTGGTCAGAATGCCGACCAGCTCCACGCCCTGCACCACCGGCAGGCCGGAAACGCGGTAGTCCGCCATCAGTTCCAGGGCCGTGCGCACGGACACGTCCGGGTCAATGGTCACCGGATCGATGATCATGCCGCTTTCCGACTTCTTGACCCGTTCGACCTCAATGCGCTGCGCGTCAACGCTCATATTTTTGTGGATGACGCCCACCCCGCCGTTGCGCGCCATGGAAATGGCCATCACCGAATCCGTCACCGTGTCCATGGCCGCGCTCAGCAACGGAATGCGCAACTCGATC
This sequence comes from Desulfovibrionaceae bacterium, assembly GCA_031554295.1. Lineage (GTDB taxonomy): Bacteria > Desulfobacterota > Desulfovibrionia > Desulfovibrionales > Desulfovibrionaceae > JAVBVM01. The sequence goes on from JAVBVM010000077.1 coordinate 5,446, forward strand.
GACGGCGTCAGAAACGTGGAAACATCCACCACATCCGGCGTAACGTCGGAAAGATCGGGCAGCAACAACACGTCGTCAAAGGTCAGCGCCCTACCCGCAATTTTGTCCATGCATCCCACTCCAAAAAAGTTTGTCGCTCCCCACGAAGAGGTTGATCCGGTATGATAGTTAGCCGGGCAGGATACTGTCAAGCAGAGATCAGGGAAAAGGAAAGGCGGGCCTCCGGCGGCCAAAGGGACACGGCCCTTTGGAAACCCATTTATTTTTTATGACGGTTCGCGCGCGTTGCGAAGGGTTCGCGCTTTCGGCGGACGTTGGCTCCCGCGACTCCGAATCGAGGGTTCCGGAAAGGCGCGGAAACGGGGGGACGATAAGGCGGAATTCCAGTTCCCTATGTTTTTTTCACCGACTCCACAAGCGAGTGTTTTCGCTCGAAGGGCGGCGGTAATCACGCGCGGGTCTTTCCCGGAATACGGAGCGGGGCGGTCGTTATAATAAAAACTTCCGTCCCCGCGCCCATTTTCGCGGGCGGGAGTTTTGCCAGAGCGAAAGGTCGCGCCCCGCAAAAATGGGCGCGGGGACGGCATACGGGGTTCCGGGGAGCCACGGCCCTTGGCCGCCGGAGGCATCTCTTTTTTCTTTACAGCCGCCTCCATCCCTATATATTGTGCCTGGAAGCCATTTGTTTTGGGAGGATTATATGGGAGACTTTCCGCGTTTACACCGCTTGCCGCCGTATGTGTTCGCCATGGTGAACGATCTGAAAATGCAGCTGCGGCGCCAGAATATAGACGTTGTCGACTTCGGCATGGGCAACCCGGATTTGCCCACGCCGCCGCATATTGTCGAAAAACTGCTAGAGGCGTCGCCCAAGGCGGTGAACCACCGCTACTCCGTGTCGCGCGGCATCCCGAACCTGCGCAAGGCCATCTGCGACTGGTACGCCCGCCGCTATGAGGTGTACCTGGACCCGAACACCGAGGTCGTGGCCACCATGGGCGTGAAGGAAGGGCTGGCCCATCTGTCGCTGGCCATGCTGGAGCCGGGCGACGTGGTGTTCGCGCCCGACCCGACCTACCCCATCCACACCTACGCGCCGATCATCGTCGGGGCGGACGTGCGGCGCATTCCCATCGGCCGGGGCCGCGACTTTTTTGAAGATCTTCAGGTCGCCATGCAACAGACCTGGCCGCAGCCCAAGCTTTTGATCATCAGCTACCCGCACAACCCCACGGGCGAAGTGGCCACGCTGGAGTTTTTCCAGAAGATCGTCGACTTCGCGCGCGAAAACAAAATTTACGTAATCCACGACCTGGCCTACGCGGACCTGGCCTTTGACGGCCACAACCCGCCGAGCTTCCTCCAGATTGAAGGGGCCAAGGACGTTGGGGTGGAATTCTATTCCATGTCCAAGAGCTACTCCATGGCCGGCTGGCGCGTGGGCTTCTGCCTCGGCAACCGGGATATGGTGAACGCCCTGACGCGCATCAAGAGCTATCTGGACTACGGCATTTTCCAGCCCATCCAGATTGCCGCCACTGTGGCCCTGAACGGCCCGGAAGAATGCGTGCACGAGATCTGCGAAGTCTACCGGAAGCGGCGCGACGCGCTGATCGAGGGCCTGAACCGCATCGGCTGGGAAGTGCCCGCCCCCAAAGCCACCATGTTCGTGTGGGCGCGCATTCCCGAACCCTTCCGGGCCATGAAGTCCGTCGAGTTCGCCAAGCTGCTGCTGCGCGAAGGCCATGTGGCGGTTTCGCCCGGCCTGGGCTTTGGCGCGGGCGGTGACGAATACGTGCGCTTCGCCTTGATTGAGAACGAACAGCGGACCAAGCAGGCCATTCGGGGCATTAAGCATGTGCTCAGCGGCGCGCAGGGCGCGTGCGAGCCCGAGGGAAACTGACGTGCCCGCAATCCGGAAGACCCTTACCCTGGCGCTGGCGGGCTTCGGCACTGTGGGCGGCGGCTTGGCCCGCGCCCTGGATGAGAACCGGGACTGGCTCCTCGAACGCACCGGCTGCGACATCCGCATCAAAACCATTCTGGTGCGCGATACCGCCAAGGCCCGCGACTGGCCCTTGCCCGAAGGCGCGACCCTGACCACCCGGCCGGCCGATCTGCTTGCCTCCTCTCCCGACGTGCTGGTCGAGCTCATGGGCGGCACGGACGCGGCCTTCACCCTGGTGAGCGAGGCCCTGGCCAAGGGCCTGCCGGTGGTTACCGCCAACAAGGCCCTGCTGGCCGAGCGCGGCGAGGCGATCTTCGCCGCCGCCCAGGCTTCCGGCGCGCCGCTCCTCTATGAGGCCAGCGTGGCCGGCGGCATCCCCATTGTCCAGACCCTGAAGGAAAGCCTGGCCGGCAACCGCATCGACTCGCTGATCGGCATCCTGAACGGCACGGCCAACTATATTCTTTCCGAAATGACCAGCAACGGCCTGGCCTTTGATACCGCCCTCAAGCAGGCCCAGGAACTGGGCTTTGCCGAGGCCGACCCGACGCTGGACATTGAAGGGCACGACACCGCCCACAAGCTGGCCATCCTGATCCGCCTGGCCTTCGGCGTGTCCTTCCCGCTCGACGAACTCCCGGTCAACGGCATCACCCAGGTGGAACCGGTGGACATCGAATTCGCGCGCGAGCTCGGCTACCGCATCAAGCTCCTGGCCCAGGTGCGCGAGGTGGACGGCAAACTCGACGCCGCCGTCTGCCCCACCCTGGTCAACCACACCTACCTGATCGCCCGGGTGGGCGGCTCTTACAACGCCGTCCGCCTGGCCGGCAACGCCGTGGGCTCAATCTTCCTGCACGGCCGGGGCGCCGGCGGCCTGCCCACGGCCAGCGCCGTGCTGGCCGACGTCATGTCCATCGCCCGCGGCTGTCCGCTCAACAATACCGGCTTCGTCCGCCAGACGCTGCCCCGGGCGGATGTGCTCTCACACGATCAGGCCGAGCACAGCTACTACGTGCGCGTCTCCGTGCCCGACCGGCCCGGCGTGCTGCGTGACCTGGCCGGCGCCATGGCCGAGCACGACATCAGCATCGCCCAGGCCATCCAGAAAGGGCGCCACAAAGACGGCGTCTACGTGGTGTTCATGACCCACGACGCCCCCACCAGCGCCATGAACCGCGCCGTCGAACGCCTGGCACGGTCCGGCCTGATTATGGACAGCGCGGCGGTGTTCCGCATGCTCCATTAGAGCATTTTGCGCCTGAGTTCGTCGCTTACCTGCGACAAACCCGCGGGCGCTGCCACGCTTCGCACCGCCGGAGCATTTTATCCGATATAAATTTTCAATGGTAAAACGCGCTGGAAGCAGCCCCCGGAAAAAAAGGCAAACAAAAGAAAAAGGCCCGGAATTCCACGTGGAATTCCGGGCCTTCGTCTTTTTCCGGGAACCGCTATTTGGCTTCCGGCGCGTTGCCGTCCGGATACTGCTCGATCAGGGCCTTGTAATAATCATAGGTCTTCTGGAAGGTGGGGCCCTGGCCCACGTAGAAGTCATGCACCTTCTTGCTGCGCGCGATCATGCCGTCCAGGATTTCCTGGGACACGTTCACGTCGGTGAGCTTGGCGTCGGGATCGTTAAGCACGCGGGGCAGCAGAGCCTTTTCCACGTGTTCATGCACGATCGGCGGGGTCGCCTTGCCGGCCTCAATGATGGCCTGCTGAATGTCGGCCGGCAGGCCGTCGAACCAGCGATTGCTCACGCTCATCATGTGGACCATGGAACCGTGGTAGTTGGCCAGGCGGTAGTTCGCCTTGAACAGTTTCATGCCGTGCCAGAAGGTGATGTCGGATTCAATGCCGTCCACCGTGCCCTGCTGGATCGCCACCGAAATTTCGGAGGTGTCGAGGTTCACGGGCGTGAAGCCGAACGCGCTGATGCTCTGTTGGCTGATCGGGCTGGCATAGGTGCGGATGCGCATGCCGGCAAAGTCGCTTTCCTTGGTGACGGGCTTGGTCATAAAAATATTGCGGTCAGGCGAGGGCGGGGTGGAGATGAAAAGAACGCCCTTTTTCAGCATGGCTTCAGCCAGGGGGCCGGTATAGCCCTTGTTGAACATCTTGTAGACCCATTCGCTGTCAGGGAAGAAAAATGGCAGGTCCAGAATGCCGATTTCCGGCACCATGATCGACTGGAAGCCGCAGGGCAGGAAAACGGCGTGGATGCTGCCGTTCTGCAAACCCTGCAAGTGCTGCGGCATGGTGCCCAGTTGGGAGGTGTGGAAGACCTGCACGTCCAGGCGATCCCCGACTTTTGCTTCCACGAGCTTTTTGAAGGTTTCCGCGGCGAAACTCTGCGTCTGGGGCATGGCGGTGATTGTGCCGATGCGCATGACGATCTTTTTCTCCTGCGCGGCATGCGCCGCAGGCGCGCATAAAAACAGGACGAGAACTAGAGAGGCTATCAGAAAACGCCATTTACAGTACATACGATCCTCACTCCTCTGTTTAGTGTTGCCCTTTTGACTCTGACAGACGCTCCGCTGGCGGTCCCTGGCTGAAAAAACAGCAACCAGGGGCCGCGCATACGGCAAAAATATGTGGCGGCTCTGGCGCATGGCGATTTCACGCCCTTCCTTGAACCCGCCGAACTTGAATCCTGTCTTGGCCGCTGTCCGTAACGTTTCAGTTTTCCGTGGATTGCTTCCACTTTTTTAGAGAGAAACGCGGAGTGGTGCCCGCGCCAAACGACCGTCCCTATACCGGCCCCATATGATGACGTCTTTGCGCACGATCTTTTTTATGATCTCGGCGCCTTTCCCACCGGCGGCCAGCGCGCCGCGCGCAGGTGGCGATGGTCTCCTCAATGGCCTTCAGTTTTTCAAAGAGCGCTCGCTCCACTGCAACTATCCAGTTTTATGTTCTCTGCTATTATAAGAAAATGATAGTTTATATTAAGCAAGTACCGTACCAAGAAAACAGCGCTTTTATATGATATGGAAACTTAAAGTAAAAAAGCATCTCTCCCGTGCCCTCCGCACAAAAAGCGTTAGCCAGGACTGTATCAACAAGAAACGCTTTCGTTCCCAATTTTGCCAGTTGTGTTTCTAATAAAAAAGTGGCACCCTCAGCATGCTTGCCAAACGTGGGGAGTATTTTCATATTTTCATCATGATGGTAGCGGGTTATGGCGAAGCACCCCGCTTCCGTCTCCATTTGCCGTTCAAACAGCGAAATGCCGGAAGGATATCGCCACAAAGACAATTTTTGTCCTCTGGCGGGAAAAGCCTTTTATGAAGGGACCGCCCACCTGGCCGCGGCCTGAATACAAGATGCTTTACCGCGGACAGAGAACGGAAAAGCCGTGTGGCGGCATTCTCCCGCAAGCAAAGAGGAAGCGCCTGATGTCCAGAATAATAAACGAACCCAACGTCGTTAAGGAAATCTGGGACCGATTTATCGACAACAGGGAAACGCCCGAGGATACCGCCAGGCTGGACCCGATGGTTTACAGTTCGTGGGTCCGTTGCCGGCAAAAAGGGGTTGATCCCAAGCGGGCTAAAGAGAAAATTCTGAAAGGGCCGCCGCTGGAGCGATGCCTGAATGAAAACCGCTTTTTCATCTCCATTGCCCGCTCCTACATGACAAATCTCTCCTCTTTCCTGGAAGGGGAGCGGTTTTCCGTGGTGATCGCGGACGCCAGAGGGGTTATCCTGGAGGATATGGGCGGCACGGACGAGTCCATGAGCGAAAACAAACTCAAGACCCACATGCGGGTGGGCGCGAGCCGGGATGAAGCTTACGTGGGCACCAACGCCACCGGCACCTGCATGCTTCTGGACAAGCCCATACAAATACGCGGCGCCGAGCATTATCTGGAAGGACACCATATATTCACCGGCTCGTCGGCGCCCATACACGATCAATCCGGCCGGGTCATCGGCTGCTTGACTCTGGTCGGGCCGCCCGAAACCCACGACAAGCACACCTTGGGCATGGTCGTCGCCGCGGCCGACGGCATCGAGAAGGAGCTCCGGCTGCGCGGAGCTT
>JAVBVM010000140.1:0-6810 GCA_031554295.1 Desulfovibrionaceae bacterium
AGGAGGGGCAGCGCCCTGGAGGCGGCTTCATTTGACAAAATGAGCTTTTCCATATTCGGGGAGGAGAGAATGGCCTCCATGGTTTCCAGATACATGCGGCGCCGGGTCACGTCTTTGGCCTGGTTATATTCTTTAAGCAAGGCAAGGAAGCGCGTGGCTTCGCCTTCGGCCTCCAGAATGCGGGACTGCTTGTAGGCGGTCGCCTGGTTGATCATTTCCTGCGCCGAGCCCTGCGCCTTGGGAAGAATGTCGTTTCTGTAGGCGGTGGCGGTATTCACGAAGCGCCGCTGGTCTTCGCTTGCGTCGATGACATCCTTGAAGGCGGCTGACACGTCCTGGGGCGGGTGCACATCCTGCAATTCCAGGGCGTCCACGGTAATACCCACCTGGTAACGATCCAAAATTTCCTGCAGCTTGGTGCGGGCGTCGGTTTGAATAAGTTCTTTGCCGGTGGTCAGAATCGGATCGATATCCGTCCGGCCGATCACCTCGCGCATAACCGCCTCGGCCGCGCCGCTGACCACCCGGTCGGGGTCGGCGCTGCGGAACAGGAACTGCACAGGGTCCTTGATTTTATACTTGACGGCAAAATCGAGATACACAATATTTTCATCGCCGGTCAGCATGACCGCTTCAGTCATGACCGCCGAGTCCTGGGAGGACAGGCGGCGCCCCGAGTTGTCATAGGCGCGGAAACCGACCTCGACGATTCTGACTTCGGTTACATTCGGCGTATATACGGTTTCAATAGGGTAGGGCCAATGGTAATGCGGGCCGGAGTCTTTGGTTTCCCGATACTTGCCAAAAAGCAGCACCACACCCTTTTCGGAAGGCTCCACAATATAAAAGCCCGACAAGAGCCAGATCGCCATAAGAACAGCAATACCGATCCAGAGCAGGCGGCCCGGACGGTACGAAGTGAATTTCTTCAGCGGCTCTTTAAGGTTTTTCAAGTCCGGAGGCTTATGCCCCGGGGGGGGCGTTTTGCTGCTTTCCGGAGCGTTCTGCCTCTGCCGCTTTTCCTGAAGTTTATCCCAGTCCCAATTCATAATAGCTGTGACATAAATAAGTCCCGCCTCGAGGTCAAGGGGTGGGCTTTGTTTTTAGCGCAGCCAGCCATAATTCGCCCAAAAATAAGCGAACGCGATCAGGCTTCTTCATTATCTTTAGACATGAGGCCGAGAACCGGGGTGGCTCGAACAGCCACGGTCCAAAACGCATTAACAATCAGTAAAACTATTTCTTTATTATGCTTTTAGTGCGGCATGTTATAGTAGAATATCTAAGAAAAATTTTGCCCGCCTGTAAAAAATACCAGATATGGCATTGACCCGCAGGCGTGAGAGCGATATTGCTAACTGACAAGCCAATATTTATACGGTGCGTAAGATGTTCCTCTTGCCTATTTTGGGTACATTGTCAACATAATATTGCGCGGCTTGTCGGTTATGGGGCATTTTTTTATTTTACTACCCAAATAACTACAAACCTATCCTATGACGATCGACGCACAAAATTCTTTCCGGGACAGTGACGCGTTCTCCGGCACCATTGCGTCAAGGTTGCGCCTGGTGCGTGGGGAACAATCGAGAAGATCTTTTGCTAAGCGCTTGAGCATTAAGGAAAGCACGCTCAGAAATTACGAACAGGGCGCATCGGTGCCCAATGCGGATTTTCTTGTCACTATATGTAAAAAAATGCGCATTTCCTCCCGATGGCTGCTTCTGGGGGAGGGCGCGATGGGCCTTGCCGCCGCGTCCGGCAGCGGTGAGGAACCTGAGCCGCCTGAAAGACGGCCCCTTTCCGGGGGCACCACCCCGGTGATAGGCTTGGCGGCGGGAGATGCCGAGGGGTGGTACACTCCTTCCCAGCTTGCACTCAGCATCCTCTGGCCAGTTGAAAACGCGGGTAAGGGGATTTTGGCCGTGCTCACGGCCGGTGCTGAAATGCAGCCTGAAGGCATTAAGCCGGGTAACGTCGCCATCTGTGACAAAAGCCTTACCTGCGGCCCGGGTGATGCTGTTTACGTCAGGCGAAAAGACGGGCGCGCGGCTCTGAGAAGGTTGCATGAGATGGACGAAAGTCGTTTTGTGCTGCAAAGCTGGCAGGCGCCTTCGGAGGAAGGCATCCAGGCCCTTCGGCTGGAAAAGGCCATGCGTGACGACGTTGATTTTATCGCTCCGGTCAGCTTCATCAAGGTAAAAGCCTAAGGCGCGTCTATGGCGCGCGGTGGGCCGTTCGCGGTAGGCGTGATGCTTAAATAGGCCGTTTACCCTCCCTCAAACCGGCAGAGCGGGACTTGCCACAGCCCGGCAGCCGACCGGGGGAGAGGGTGAACAGCCTATTTAAGCATTACGCCTGGTTGTCAAATTGCGGAATAACACGAATATTTTCAGCGGGTATTTTTGCGGGACCGCAAGCCGAAAAGTGTGGTTTTCGGCTTGCCCGCGCCGTCTGCGGCAGCGAAAAATCCGGCCGGACATCGAAGTGGTTGTTTCGCAAGCAAACGCCACGGGTGTTTTCTCTTGCGGAGAGGCGCGCCGGCGGGCATACTGCCCCTCATACGTTACGCTTGGGGGACAAATGCTGCATATACCCGACAGCGCCTTTCGCGCTTATGACATCCGCGGAATTGTCGCTGGGCCGGCCGAAGCCGGGAACAGAAACGGGGCGGATCTTGATGTGGAGCGCGTCCGGCGCCTGGGCTGCGCCTTGGGCGCGTATTTTCTGGAGCACGACGCCAGGGCGGCTGTGGTCGGACATGACTGCCGGCACAGGTCCCCGGCCTTTCACGACGCGTTGGCGGAGGGACTGCTCTCCACAGGTGTGGATGTCACCAGTCTGGGCATGGTGGCCACCCCAGTTCTGTATTTCGGGGTCCTGCACTTGAACCGTACGGCCGGGGTGATGATCACGGCCTCGCATAATCCGCCGGAATACAACGGTTTCAAAGTTTGGCTTGACAAGAGCACTATCCACACCTCGGAAATCGTCCGGGTGCGCGATCGCCTGCGGGCCGGGAATTTCCCCAGAGGGCGCGGGGTCGGCTGTTCTGTGGACATTATCCCCGCCTATCTTGATGATATTGCAGCCCGCTTCACCCTGAAGCGGCCCATGAAGGTAGTGGTGGACGGCGGCAACGGCGCGGGCGGCGAGGTATGCGTGGACCTGCTCAGGCGGATGGGCGCTGAGGTTGTTCCTCTGTTCTGCGAACCGGACGGCTCCTTTCCCAACCACCACCCGGACCCGGTGGTGCGCGAGAATATGCTCAAACTTATTGACACGGTGCGCGAGACAGGCGCGGAACTGGGCATTGGCCTTGATGGCGATGCCGACCGCATCGGCGTGTGCGACGCCTCGGGCCGGCTTCTTTACGGCGATGAGCTTTTGTGCCTGTACGCGCGGGAATTGCTCGAACGGCGTCCGGGCAGCCGGGTCATCGCGGATGTGAAGTCTTCAAGCCGTCTGTTTGATGATATCGCCGCGCATGGCGGCGAGGGCGAAATGTGGCAGACCGGGCATTCCGTAATGAAAGCGCGCATGCTGGAAACGCACGCCGCGCTCGCCGGCGAGATGAGCGGCCACATGTTTTTCATGGACCAATGGTACGGCTTTGACGATGCGATTTATGCGGCCGCGCGGCTGATTGCCCTCTTGTCGGCTTCGCCGGCGCCGTTGATCGATTTGCCGGGCTGGCCGCCGGCCGTGGCCACGCCGGAAATCCAGATGCCCTGCCCGGATGCGGCGAAATTTACGGTTATTGAAAAGGCGCGCGCTTTTTTGCGCGGCCGTTTTGCCACCAACGAAATGGACGGGGTGCGGGCGACAACGCCGGACGGCTGGTTTCTGGCCCGCGCATCCAATACCCAACCCGCGCTGGTGCTGCGCTATGAGGCTTCCAGCGCCGCCCGGGTCGAAGAGTTGCGCAATATGCTCGAACCCATGCTGCGGCAGTGGATAGCCGAAGCCTGATGCGGGCGGAATTTTTGAACCATGGCGAGAACGGGTCATGATTTTTTTTCCGCGTTTCCGTGCCCTGCGCACTTCTCGCCCTAAGGGCACCCTTCCGCAGCGCCTGGCGCGCGGCGTCATGCTCGGCTGCATTTTGGCCCTGGTCGTGTGGGCGTTTAACGCCAACGTACGCAATCGCCTGGCCAAGGTGCGCGAAGACGCCGTGGTGCGCGACGAAATCGGGCTTGTTTCCGAAAAGGACCGGAAACAGTTTGCCGATCTTTCCCAGGCTTTTGAAAAAAACTTCGGGGTGGCGCTTTCCATCCGGATACTGCGCGGCGAACCGCCCGCGCCCGGGGAGGAGACGCCCATGCGCGCCATTATTATCAGCTTGTACCCGCAACCAAAGGCCGCGCGCATCAGCCTGCCGCCTCTGGTGCTCGCCGCCGTCGGAGAGCCGTTGCGCCGGGAACTCGAACAGCAATACCTCGCCCTCGGTCTGGAACGCGGCTACGTTGTGGAGGGGCTGGTTAAAACCCTGAAAGTAATTTGGGATAAAATAGGCGGCGAACAAGGCGCGGGGCCGCCGCCCTCTTGAGGAAACCCGTATTCCACCCCGGCCTGCGCCACATGACGACCGGGCGGCGGCAAAAGCCACGCGACACGCCCCGGACTCCAAGATTCTGGAATCCGGGGCGTTTCGCATGGCTTTTTGGGCTTCTAGCCGCGGCGGGGGAGGCAACGCGGGCAGAAGGCGAGGGGACGGGCCTGTATAAAAAATTCCGTTCGGGCGCCCATTTTGCGGGCGGAACCTCTGCCGGGGCAAAGGGTGGATCCGCAAAATGGGCGCCTGGCCGGCAGACGGGGGCCCAAGGAGGCCGTTTCAAAGTGGGGCTCCTGGGCCGCCGGGGGCGCTTTTAATGTTCCATGCCGTCATCGTCGTACTGCATGGCGGCGGCGTCTTCCTGTTCGAGGATGTCTATTTTTTCCTCGAGCCATTCCAGGATGCCGCGGGCGGTGTGGTAGTTGAAAACCACCTGCGAGTGGACTTTGCGGACGATGACTTTGGTGGTGTCATCCTCGGGGGGGATTTCGTGACCGAAGCTGCCGTCCGGAGCGACAATGTGCTCGGTGTAGGCGGGCAGTTTGTCGGATTCGAGGTAAAAGCTCATTTCAATTTCGCCCTGAGGATTGATGCCGCCCCAGATGCCATGGGCGTATTCCAGACGGACACCGGGAGTTTGCTGATATTCGTAGCGAATGCGCAGCGGCAGTGGTTCAGTGGGCATGAAGGCTCCTTTATGGTCGCGGCCGAAAGGGCCGCTTACTTTGCCGAGGGCGGTGTGAATTTTTCTATCTGGACGCGATCGGCGCTGATGTTCAGTTTTTCCAATTCGGCCAGCACCGGGGCATGCATGGCCGGCGGCCCGCAGAGGTAGTATGAGGCATTCAGCGGGGCCAGGCGCTTTTGCAGGGTGGCGGCGCAGACAAAGCCCTTGTCGGCGGCCACGGGGGCGGCCGGCCCGGTTGCGAAAAGCGGGAACGGCTCGGCCTGGTTGTTGAGCACATAGACCAAATGCAGGGGGATGCGGCTGGTCATGGCTTCAAGCTCGGCGACGGCAATGGCTTCTTCCATGGAGGCAAGCCCCCAGAACAGCCAGACGGGTTTCCGCCCGCCGGTTTTAACCTGGGTGCGCAACACGCTTAGGAAGGGGGTGATGCCCACCCCGCCCGCGAGCAGAACAGCCGCTTCCGCCGCCGGGTAATTCTGGCAGAAGGCGCCGAACGGCCCGGTCAATTGCGCCTTTGCGCCGGGCGTGAGCGCGGGAACGCGTTCAGAGGTGAACGGGCCCATACGTTTTATGGTCATCTGGGGCGCATCGCCTTGCGCGCCGGACAGGGTGAACGGATGGGGCGCGGACCAGCCGTCGCCCTCCGGCAGGCGCAGCACGGCGAATTGCCCGGCGGTGAACGATCGCAGGGTTTCGTCGTCCGTATCGTAGACCACGGTGGTTATTTGCGGCGATTCCAGCCGAACCTGGGCGATGGTGGCGTTAAGCGGCGTTGCCGGCGTGCGCATGGAGGCTCCTTGAGATGTGGTCGCGGTTACGCGCCGCCCTTACCGGTGGCTCCGGCCGGGCTTGCATTTCTGATTTTTTCCACCAGGGCGGTGGTGGAGTATCCTTCCAGAAGCGGCAGGCTCAACACGCGCCCGCTACGGGCCTCAACGGTTTTTCGGCCGACAATGGACCGCACTGGCCAGTCTCCGCCCTTGATCAGCACGTCCGGCTCAACGGCCGCGATCAGGCGCTCGGGCGTGTCCTCGTCAAATTCCACCACATAGTTGACGGAAGCCAGATGCGCCAGCACAAAGGCGCGCGCGGCGAAGGTGTTGAGCGGCCGGTCCGCGCCCTTGTTCTGGCGGCGGACGGAAGCGTCGGAGTTCAATCCCAGGACCAGAATATCGCCTTCAGCGGCGGCGCGCCGGAGCAGGTCCACATGGCCCGGGTGCAGTATGTCGTAGCATCCGTTAGTGAAAACTATGGTTTTTCCCTCGGCCCGCGCCTGGGTCAGTTTGGGCAAAAGCTCGTCCAGCGTGACGACGGATGGATGCGAAAGGCCGGTCTGTTCCACTGGGTACTCCTCTGTTTACGCGGACATACGCCGCCAGAGGAGATATATCGACAAAGCGCCGCCTGTGCAACAGCGGCGCGGAGGAAGCCGGGATCTTTGAGGCGTCACAAGGCGATAAAGAAGCCCACGATGAGGGCGATGCTGAACAACCCCTGGGCGATGCCAACAACCACCTTGGCGGCGTAGGCGGCGGCGCCCGCGATGCCGGTAAAGCCCAGCAGGCCG
>JAVBVM010000052.1:0-6559 GCA_031554295.1 Desulfovibrionaceae bacterium
ATTTATTTCTCGGCGGAAGCGGCGTGGCCACCGCCGGGATCGTTCTGGCCCTGATCGGGCTTATCTGCGCGCTGCTCTTCGCGCATCGGCGCAAGGTCAGGCCCGCATGCGGCGCGGTGCTGGGCACCATTCTGATCATGATCTGTCTGCGCGACATTGTGCGCGACGCCATGCTCAGCCCCTACCTCCCCCCGGCGCCGGGCGCGCCCGAAGTAAAGATTCTGCCCATTATTTCCGGCCAATACGGCGCCCTTGCTCTCTTTCTGGTGTGCGCGATCCTTGCCGTGCTGGCGGTAATCTGGCTGGCCCGCGTCGCCCTGCGCGCATTCCGCGAAGCCCGCGCGCTCGGGACACAGGAGGAATAGATGGACTATCCTGTCTGGCTTACCCCCGGCATCAGCAAAGGAATGATCATCGCCCTGGTCGCCGTGATCCACGTTTTTGTCGCGCAGTTCGCCGTGGGCGGGGGCATTTATCTCGCCTGGATGGAAAGCCGCGCCCACAAGCTCAATTCACCCGATCTTCTGCACTGGCTTGAGCGACACACCCGCTTTTTTCTGCTCCTGACCATGGTGTTCGGCGGTTTGAGCGGCGTGGCCATTTGGTTCACAATAAGCCTGATCAGCCCGGCCGGCACCGCCTTGCTCACTCACAGCTTCCTGTTTGTCTGGGCCACGGAATGGGCTTTCTTCCTCGTTGAAATCATCGCATTGCTAGTCTACTACTGTACCTACCCGCTCTGCCGCCGGGGGGTAATGGCCCCCGCCACCCATCTGCGCGTCGGCAAAGTTTACGCGGCCGCGGCCTTTCTTTCGTTAATCCTGATCAACGGCATTATCTGCTTCATGCTCACGCCGGGCCAGGCATTTGCCACCGGTAGCCTGTTTGACGGCTTTTTCAACCCGACCATGCTGCCCGCCCTGGTGTACCGTACGGCCCTGTGCTTGCTGCTGGCAGGCATGTTCGCCCTGTTCACCTCGTCGCGCATCGCGAATCTCCCGGTGCGGCGCCTGGTAATCCGGACGAGTTCCTTGTGGATATGCATCCCCTTCCTGGTGCTAGCCGCCTCATCGTTCTGGTACCTCATGGCCCTGCCGCCGGATCGAATGGACGCGGTAATCCGGCGCACGGCGGATGTCCGGCCCTTCATCATCGCCTACGGCTGGATTCTGCCGGTAGTCTTTCTCACAGGCGTGGTCGCCTTTGCCCTGGCCGAGCGCCTGCGCCGGCCGTTGACCGTGGTGATTCTGCTCATCGGGCTTATCTGTTCGGGCAGCTTTGAATGGATACGAGAAACCGGACGACGGCCCTGGCTTATTCCCGGGCATGTATATTCAAACAGCGTCTCCATGGAAGAAGGAGCGATTGCCGCGAAAGAAGGCACCGCCGCCGTTTCCGGCTGGATACGGATGCTGGGGACGAACACGCGCCTGAGTCACGGGGAAGCGCTGTTTGAGATGCAGTGCTCGCCCTGCCACGCCATTAACGGCCATCCTCTTAATCTGGTGCCGCGTATCGCGCGCCTGAGCCGCGAAGGAATTGTCGCCCAACTTGGCGGTCAGGGCGAGCGCCTTGACTACATGCCGCCCTTCTTCGGCAACGCCGTGGATCGCGAAGCCCTGGCAAGTTACCTGGACAGTGTCCGCGTCCACAAAAAGTAGACGCATAAAAAGTTCTGAACAGCAGGCAGTGGAGGAGTTATGCACTCTCAGCCATCAGGCAGACAGCCGGGCGCCCCAACGCCCCTTGCCCAGTACGCCTTCCGCATATGGATAGTCGCGATTCTCGCCTTTCTCGTCTGGCTGGGCATCAACCTGGCCGGGAATGTCCCGGAACCCGCCGGACCGACGAGCCCGGCCGCCGAAGTGGCGGCCGCCAAGCCGGATCCCGGGTTCATCCAGACCGGCCTGCCCGGCTGGGGCTCACTGGCCGCGCACACCGAAGGGTTTGAGGCCAGCCAGGAATATGTCCTGGTCGGTTTTGGCGAACAGGGCTTTTTCCAAACCTCGGACAACGCCCTCCCCTGGGCCTTTTCCCTGCCCGAACAAACCGTCGAGGCGCAACTGATCCGCCGGAGCCCCAACCCGCAGATCGTCACGGAAGATATTAAAATTTTCTGGGAGCTTGAGTCCGACACCCTGCTTGCGCGGCCCCGCACAGTGCAGGACAGCGCGGGAAAAGACCCGGCCAAATCGCCTGAACAGCCAGTCATCAGGCGGGGCGAAATGAAGCCGCCCAAAGACGGCTCCCTGTCCTTTTCCGCCGTCATTCCGGTCAGCGCCCGCCGTGTTGACCAGAGCCTGAACCCCTACCCGCTGGTTACCCTGAAGGCCGTTGACGCCAAAACCGGCGAGCAGATCGCGCAAAGCGCGGCCACCTTGGGCGTTGCGCCGGGCTTCGGCTGCGCCCACTGTCACGGGGATGATCCGCTGAGTATCCTGCAGACGCACGATCGCATCACCCAATCCTCGCTCCGGGCGCAGGCCGCCGACGGGCAGACGGTGTTCTGCCGTTCCTGCCACAGCGGCCCGGTGGAACCGCACGGTAAAGTCGAAGCCGGCTATGGCCTGAGCGTTTCCGCGGCCATACACGGCTGGCACGCCCAATACCTGGCCGGCCGCGACGCCGACGCCTGCCTGACCTGCCATATCGGTCTGGGCGAATCCAAAGGCCCCGGCGGTTCGACCACGACGCGCCCGCTGTTCGCGCGCGATCTGCACATTGAACGCGGCCTGAACTGCCTGACCTGCCACGGCGCCATGGAAGACCACGCCCTGGCCCTGCTCAAAGCCGAACAGGCGGCCGGCCAGAAAGCGGCCGGGCCGGCCATGGAAAAAATCAAGCCACGCGCCAGCGCGCGGGTAAGCGACATCAACGCCCGCCTTCCTTGGGTGCAGGAGCCGGATTGCGCTGCCTGCCATGACTTCAGCGCCAAGCCGCGCCTGGGCGAAGTCTCCGGCTTCAATAACTGGACGGTCGACGAAAAAAGCCTGTTCAGCAAGAGCAGCGACCTGATGGACATGGTGCGTTGCGCCACCTGCCATGGCGCGCCGCATGCCATTTACCCGGCGAAAAACCCGCTCGGCCCGGATCGCGATAACATCCCGCCCATGCAGTACCAGCAGCACGCCCGCGCCCTGGGCGCGGCCGGCAACTGCGCCATGTGCCACACCGTGTCCATGGAAGACTCCATGCACCATCCGATCGTCGAGCGCCACCGCACGGACATCACCGTGCCGCAGGGCGCGCAACTCACCATGCCGCTGGTCACGCGCTTCTCGCACGAGGCGCATGTGGCGGTGGAATGCTCAACCTGCCATCACACCGGCCGGGTGGATGGCGTGTCCATGAACTGCTCTTCGACCGGCTGCCACGACAGCCCGACCCGCTATGACGCCAAGGGCAAAAACACCGGCGAGCATTACTTCTTTAAAGCGTTTCACGGCCCGTACCCGAGCTGCTACGCTTGCCACTTCCAAGCGCAGCAGGCCGGCAACCCGGCCGGTCCCCTGGCTTGCAAAGACTGCCACCTGACGCCCTCGCCGCGCTGGAGCGAAAGCGGGGCGGCAACGACTGACGCGCAGACCCCCGTCTGGATTTTATCCGCACGGTAACATAAAAAACGATACAACTCTTTGAGGAGGCGTATCATGCACATGCCACTTCCCATAAACAGACGCGGCTTTCTCAAATTGTCCGCGGGCGGGGCGATGGCCGGCGCCTTCAGCGGGCTGGGCATCTCGCTGACCCCGGTGGCCGCCCGCGCGGCCGAACTGAGCATCAGCAAGGCCAAGCTCACCACCTCTATTTGCTGCTACTGCGCCGTAGCCTGCGGCCTGCTGGTCTGGACCGACCCGCAGACCAGGCGCACCATCAATATTGAAGGCAATCCGGATCACCCGGTGAACGGCGGCTCGCTCTGTCCCAAGGGCTCGGCCATGTGGCAGACCACCGAGCAGTCCCTGAACCGGATCACCGATGTGCTCTACCGCGCCCCCGGATCGGACAAGTGGGAAAAGAAAACATGGGACTGGGCTCTACCGCGCATCGCCCAAAGGATAAAAGAAACCCGCGACGCCTCTTTTGAGGCGGCGGACAACAAGGACCGTCCCCTGAACCGCACCCGCGCCATGGTTTCGCTCGGTTCGGCCGCCCTGGACAATGAAGAGGGCTGGATGCTCCAGGCCCTGATGCGCAGCCTCGGACTCGTCTATATCGACAGCCACGCCAGGATCTGACACAGTTCCACAGTTGGGGCTCTGGCAGAGACCTACGGACGCGGCGCGATGACGAATCACTGGACTGACATGCAGAACAGTGACGTGGTGTTTATCATGGGCAGCAACGCGGCGGAAAACCATCCAATTTCCTTTCGCTGGGTAACCAAAGCTCTGGAAAACGGGGCCACGCTGATCCACATGGATCCGCGCTTCACCCGCACTTCCAGCAAGGCGCATATCTACTCATCCATCCGCCCGGGCAGCGACATGGCCTTCTGGTGCGGATTTATGAGCTACATTCTTGAGAACAAGCTCTACTTCGACAGGTACGTGCGCGAATACACCAACGCCTCGTATATTCTGGGACCGGACTACAAGTTTGAGGACGGCCTGTTCAGCGGCTTTTCCGAAGAAAAGAAAAGCTATGACCGCGGCAAGTGGGCCTTTGCCCTGGATGCGGACGGCAACAGCCAGAAAGACCCGACCATGCGGGATCCGCGCTGTGTGCTCCAGGTGATGCGCGAGCACTACAGGCGCTACGACATTGACACGGCGTCCAGCCTGACCGGCATCCCGGTCGAGACTCTCAAGCTGATCTGGAATACCTTCGCGGCCACCGGCAAACCCGATAAGGCCGGCACCATTCTCTACGCCATGGGCCAGACCCAGCATACTTTCGGCGTGCAAAATATCCGCGCCCTGACCATGATCCAGCTGCTGCTCGGCAACATCGGCATCTCAGGCGGCGGGGTGAACGCGCTGCGCGGCGAATCCAACGTGCAGGGCACCACGGACATCTCGCTCCTGGCCGACAATATCCCCGGCTATATGGCCCCGATACGGGTGATCTGGCCGACCATCAACGAATATATCGAAGCCAACACGCCGGTCACCCACGACCCCAAGAGCACCAATTGGTGGAGCAACTACAACAAATACATTGTCTCCTACGTCAAGTCGCTCTATCCGGCGCACGACCATGAACTGGCCTACAACTGGCTGCCCAAGATGGATGACACGAAGATCACGGACTATACCTTCCTGAACATCTTTGAGCGCATGCACAAGGGCGGCTTCAAAGGCGCCTTCATCTGGGGCATGAACCCGGCCGCCGGCGGGGCCAACGCCAACAAAAACCGCGAGGCCCTGAAAAAGCTCGACTGGATGGTTTCGGTCAACCTCTGGCACAACGAGACTTCCGAATTCTGGAAAGCTCCGGGCGTTGACCCCAAGGACTTCAAGACCGAGATCTTTTTCCTGCCCGCCTGCATGAGCGTGGAAAAAGACGGCTCCGTCGCCAACTCCGGCCGCTGGCTGCAATGGCGCTACAAAGCCGCCGACCCCATGGGCGACAGCATCAGCGACGGCGATATAGTCCTGAAGCTCCAGGCCGAGTTGAAGAAGCTCTACCAACAGCCCGGCAGTGTCACGCCCGAACCGATCCTCAACCTGGACCTCGACTTCTTCAACGAGCACGGCGAATACGACGCGACCAAGGCCGCCAGGCGCCTGAACGGCCAGTTCCTGAAAGACGTGACCATTGCCGGCAAGGAATGGAAAGCCGGCCAGCAGGTACCCGGTTTCGCCAATCTCCAGGCCGACGGTTCTACCAGTTCCGGTTGCTGGATCTTCTGCGGCGCCTTCACCGAAGACGGCAACCTGATGGCCCGCGAAAGCCTGAAGCAGACCCCGCTGCAAGCGCGCATCGGACTTTACCCTAACTGGGCCTACGCCTGGCCGGCCAACCGGCGCATCCTGTATAACCGGGCCGGCGTGGATGAAAACGGCCAACCCTTCAACCCGGACAAGACCGTCATCGCCTGGGACGGCAAAGCCTGGCAGGGTGATGTCCCGGATGGCGGCGCGGCGCCCGGCGCTACTCTGCCTTTTATTATGGTGCGCGAAGGGCGCGCCCAACTTTTCGGCCCCGGCCGCGTGGACGGGCCGCTGCCCGAATACTACGAACCCATGGAAAGCCCGCTGCAAAAGAACCCGCTCTCCAGCCGCCGCACCAACCCGGTCGCGCTCGCTTTCGACGAGGAAGTCAAAGCCGTGGCCGACCCGAAATATCCATACGTATGCACCACCTACCGCGTCACCGAGCAGTGGCAGAGCGGCACAATGACCCGAGCTACGCCCTGGCTGGTCGAACTCCAGCCGGACGGCTTCTGTGAAATCAGCCGCGAACTGGCGGCGGAATTAAATATCGTCAACGGCGAACAGGTGCTGCTCGAATCCGTGCGCGGCCAGGTGCAGGTGGTGGCCATGGTTACGGCGCGCCTGCATCCGCTGAAGATTATGGGCAAAACCGTTCACACTGTGGGCATTCCCTGGCATTT
>JAVBVM010000086.1:0-6959 GCA_031554295.1 Desulfovibrionaceae bacterium
ATCCAGCAGACGGCTCAGGAGCAGCGGCCCCATGTCGGCCACCGTGGCGCGCACGGGCGCGCCCTGCTGGCCAAACACGTCCCAGAACCGCACGGGGAACGCCTGGAACTTGAAGCCCCTGGCCGCCAGGTTGTAGCTCTCGGCCCGCCTGGCCACGCTCTCCTTGTTGCCGCCCGTAGCGGCCAGGCCCGAGACGTCGCCCTTCACGTCGGCCGCGAACACCGGCACGCCCATTTCGCTGAAGGTTTCAGCCAGGGTTTGCAGGGTGACGGTTTTGCCCGTGCCCGTGGCCCCGGTGATCAAGCCGTGCCGGTTGGCCATTTTCGGGATGAGGCAGATTTCGGCCGTGCCGGAGATGGCCACAAACGCGTTCTTTTCATTGTCGAACATGGGAACCCGCCTGGTATCCGAAATTTTCCGCGCGCGGCGCGCCTTCGTTTCCGCGCATGGTTTTGTTCCCCATATCACGCAAAACGTTCGCGGCAAAGAGCTTTCGCATTCCCCCACCGCCTGTGCTGCGCGCTTAAATTCCCTTGCGGCTTGCCCTGTTGCAGCTTTGCGTATACCATGACGCCATTACGTGGCGGAAAACTGGATCTTTGTTTCTAAAAAACGTGCAGGACCGCGCATGCCCGCTATTTCCATCGTCATTCCTCTCTATAACTCCGAGAAGTATCTCCAGCGCTTCGTCACCTCTCTGCAATCCCAGACTTTCAAGGACTTTGAGGCTCTGTTCATCGACGACGCCTCCACTGACGGCGGCGCCTCGTTGCTGTCAGCGCTGGCCACGGAGGATCCGCGTCTGAAGCCGCTGCGGCAGCCGAAAAATCTCGGGGCCGGGGCGGCCAGGAATCTGGGCATACGCTCCGCCGCCGGCGAAACCCTGTGCTTCGCGGATCCTGATGACTTTCTGCCGGAAAACTCGCTGGAAGTCCGCTATGCCGCCTTTAAAAAGCACAACGCCATCGTGCGCGCCTGCAATGAGGAAATTTCCGATACAGGAACGCTCATCCGGCACGACGCGCGCCCGGCGGGCCTGCCCGACATTTGCAAGCCGCGCGAGGCGGCTCAGGACTTCGGGATCAATCCCTTCCTGAGCGCCCACTGGACCTGGCTTTTTCCGACCAAGCTGCTCCAGCGCCAGGGCATTTTCAATGAGGAAGGCACCCGAACGGCCGAAGACATTATGTTCCTGGTGCGGCTGTTTTTCAAAATCGAGCGTCTGGCCTGGCTGCCCGACACCGTTTATTATTGGGTGAAGCGCGAAAAATCGCTCTCCACCACCCGCTATACCTTTGAGCATTACGCCGATTACCTTAATTGCGTCGACGCCTTTTACGCTGAAGCGGAACAAAACCGCCACATCGCTTTGGGCGACAGGTTCTGCAATGACTACCTGCACGCCTACCTCATCCACTGCGCCCAACAGTGCCTGAACGGGCTGAGCACGGAAGAGGACGCCCGCAAGCTGGTGACCCTGGCCGCCGACATCTGCGCGCGGCACAAGACCTTCGCGCGTTTCCCGGATGATTCCGGCAAGGCCGCGCACTATACCGGCCTGTCCCTCCTGCGGCACACGCTCCAGGACACAAACCCCCGGATGATCCAGCGCCTGATCAACGGCCATAACGCCGCGCAGGAGATGTACACGGCCGCCCGGTACGCCCCGGTGCGCCAAAGCGGCTGGCTGCCGCCCCGCTTCGACAAGTACGATTCCCGGCAACGGCTGATGCGCGCCCGCTACTTCTTCTGCGGCAAGCGCCCGGAGGAAAGCTACGCGCATGCCGGCCAGCCCGTCGCGCCGGCGTTCTCCAAAGACAGGCTGGAATACCGGGGCAGAGATTTCACCATCTTTGAGCGCATCCTATGGCTGCCTGTTCCCGCGGCCCAAGACGGCCCGCTTGAGCTTCGCCTGGACGGGCGGGAAGTCGGGCTGAAACGCACCCCGGCGGAGGTGCGCCGGGCATTTGTCACGCCACAGCTTGACGACCGCGATTTTCCGCCTGAAGCGCGCGCCCTGCGCAAATTCATCAAATCGCCCGCCGCCGCCCGGTTTAAAGACGCCTGGCTGTTCATGGACAGAGACTCGGAAGCTGACGACAACGCCGAGCATCTCTATCGGTGGGTAGCGAAAAACCACCCGGAGATAAACGCCTGGTTCGTTCTGGCCGAGGATTCGCATGATTGGCCGCGTCTGGCGGCGGAAGGCTTCAGGCTGGTGGCGCACGGCGGCATGGAGCACAAAGCGCTGTTCCTGCTGTGCGGCAATCTGGTTTCCAGCCAGATGGATCGGTATATTTACGCCCTGCTTGATGAGGAATACTTCGCGGATCTGCGCGAGACGAAATTCATCTGTCTGCAACATGGCGTGATCAAAGACGACCTTTCGCCCTGGCTGAACCCCATCCCCATGGACGGCTTTGTCGTCACCACCAATGACGAATACGCATCCGTCGTGAACGACGGCACCGCGTACACATTGACCGCAAAGGAAGCCTGCTTCAGCGGTTTGCCGCGGTATGACAGGCTTCTGGAGCCCACGGAAAAGGAAAAGACAGTCCTGGTGATGCCGACCTGGCGGGCCGATCTGATGGGCGCGTGGGACGGCAAAGGGCAAAAGCGGGAAATAAATCCGAATTTCTATTCTTCCCCCTATGTCGCCATGTGGCGGGAACTTTTTACAAACCCGCGTCTCAAGGCCATTCTCGACGACCATGGATACAAGATGGTCTTTTTCTCGCATCCCTGCTTCGAGGACTATCTCCCCGGCATGCCGTTTCCCGACTTCGTGGAAAAACGTTCCAAAGCGCAGGGGTCCATGCAGACCATGATGAGAAAATCCAGCCTGATGATTACGGATTTCACCTCCGCCGCCTTTGACATGGCCTATATGAAACGCCCGATTATCTATTATCAGCCCGAAAGCAAGGACAGCTACGCCCAGCGCCAGCATTGGGGCAAAGGCTATCTGGATTACAGAACCATGGGTTTCGGCCCGGTCTGCGCCAATCATGACGAACTGCTCGCCGCCCTTGAAGGCGCTCTGCGGGACGGCGGCGTGATGCCCCCTCAATACGAGGCCAGGGTGGACGCCACCTTTCCCCACCGCGACGCTGGCTGCTGCCGTCGCGTTTTTGATTTCATCATGGCCGCCTCGCGGCCTTTCGCGGGAAATTAAGGAGCGTACCGCATGAGCGAAAAGAGTAATCCTGCCGGCGAATCCGCAACCACCGTCCAGAATTTGTTCCGTAAGGCGCAGAAACTACTGGATGATGTCCAGGAATTGCGCATAGGCGTCTTGCCGCAGCCGCGTCTGCTCATGCTGCACGAACGAATGACCGAGTTGCGCAATGCCCTTCGCCTGGGGGCAAAAGCCGTTTCCCGGAAACGGGCTTACGCCCGGTCGAAACAGAACGAGAATCTCGCCGAGTCCGCGCGAAAGGCCCTGTCCGCCATTGCCGGCTTTTTCCCCGTGCTGCGTTCGCTCAAGGAAAAGGTCTCCCAGGATATTGTCCTGGCCGAGCATGTGCTGCCCTACAACCAGTTTTACGCCGATCTGACCGCATGCAAAAAGGAACTCCGCTCCCTGCTCGCCCCCATCAAGGACGACGCCACAGGGCGGGCCGAGACCAGGCTTTTTGAAATCTCCGCCACGGTTGAGCGGCTCAAAGGGAAAAGGAATACGCTCAACGCGGAGTTGCCTCCAAAAATTGAATCGTATTGCAAACTCTTTGATTCCATTTTCAGCGCGCTGGAAAGGTACGATTACCTGGCCTCAGCGAGCGCGGAAATAGCCACCGCCCTGCGCGCGCCCGCTTATCAGGCTGTGGCCGCGTCGTATATTTTCGACAGGGAATTCTATCTGGCGCAACTGCCGGAGGCCGCGCCCGACGCCGTAAAGCACTACCTGACGAAAAATCCGGACGGATTGTACGCTCCAAATAAGTTCTTCAGCGATCGCCACTACCTGGCCGCGTACCCGGAAGTACGGCGGCTGCGCTACAATGCGCTGGAGCACTTCATGCGCTACGGCGACGCCCTGCGCTACAACCCTTGCCCGGAGTTCAACACGCGTTTTTACCTGGAGAACAACGACGACGTTCTGGACGCCAGAGTGAGCGCGTTCCAGCACTTTTTATTCCACGGCCTCGTTGAGGAACGCCCGCCCTCAGGCAAAGCCACGGCCTTTTTCAACGACCGTTACCTGGAGGCGTCCGCCGGGCGCGCGGCAAAACTCGTTTTTGTCGGCGAGCCGGAGAAAACGGAAGATAACAAAGCCTGGGCCATACTGCGCGAACTGTGCGAAGCCCGCGAGGACGCTAATGTCGGGAGCGTTGAGACCTGGCCCGACGGGGACGCCGGGGGGGCGGACGGATATTTTGTCTGTGGCGAAAGCCTGCGCCGCGCTCCCGGGGATTTTTTCAGATCCCTCAAAGAGAGCGGGGCCGCGCTAATCTATTTCGGTTCCGAGCCTCAGGAGGATCTGGCCGGGCTTCTGCGCGACAATATCCTGCCGTTGGAGAAAATCCGCGCCTTCACCAATAATTATGAACGTTTTATTCGCTGGCAGGAGAGCGAAACCCCGCTCAGGCTCCACTATTACCCCTTTGACGACGCGACAGTGGCCATTTCCGTGGTCAGGGCCCTACTGGAAACGCTCCAAACAGGCCGGAACGCCGTGCGCAAATTCGTCCAGTCCCTGGCGAACGCGCCCGCCATCAGCGTGGTGAGCATCATCTACAAGAAAAGCAAGGAGATGTGCGCGTTCCTCGAATCGCTGAACAGGCAGGACATCGCGCGGGAATATGAGGTCATCCTGGTGAACGACGCCACCCCGGATGATGCCGTGCAGGTGGTGGAACGCTGGCTGGAAGAAAAGCGCCAGGCCGGCCTGCTGAACAGGTTCATGCATGTTCGCATTCTGAATAATGAATCGAACCTGGGCAACTGCCTGTCCCGGAACAAGGGCATAGAAGCTTCCAAAGCCGAAATAGTTCTGGTGGCGGACGGAGATGTCGTCTTCGGACCTTCCTGCCTCACAGAACACCGCTGGGCCTACCGTTTCGGCGACTGCGACGCGGTTATCGGCTTCTTCCATTTCAATATGGATTACGATTTCATTTTCACCTGGGCCGCCGCATGCGAGGTTAACCCGCACATTGTCCGGCGGAGAGTGGATTTCAGCGCGCAACACCTATTTTTCCCTAACCCAATGGATGGAATACATAATTTTGTAACACGGAATACTTCATTCAAAAAATCCGTACTTCGCGAAGAGTATTTCGACCCGGATTTCAGCTATACGACGCACCCTGACTCAGGATACGGGGAGGAGGACCATGAACTGTCGACCAGGCTCTACATTGAGGGCCATCGTGTGCGCTTCGCGGAAAGCGCGGTCGCCATCCATACCCGTCACCAGGATAATTCTTACAGTACCGACAAGATGCTGGCGAATCTGAGGAATTGGAACAGACTCATCGCCAAACACCCTGACCTGATGTTGATAGACAGGCAATACTACCAATGGAGAACTCTCAATCTCCTGGGTAAAACAAAAGCGCGCCCTGATTCAAAGGAATTTATCGAAGGCACTACGCGATATTCCGATCCAAACAGGGTCAATATCGTCATCAAAAAATCCAAAACGCTCAACATAGTAACATACAGGTGGCATGCCGCGCATCAGTATGAACTTTTCAAGCTGAGCCACAATTTTACTCTGGTCACCAACAGCGGCACAGTCATGTGCGATCATTGGGACTATGGGCAGAGACCATTGCCCCGTAACGTACGATTCATGCCGCTGCATGATGTCAACGTCCAAGAGTATGACTTCGCCATTCTACCCTTCGATGAAAATGTTTTACACCCGGAACAATGCAATGGCGCGCTGACGCCGGACTGGGGAAAGACCTTCTTCAATATGCTCGCTCTGACGCGGGGCATGCCGAGGGCGGCCATATGCCACGACACGCCCGGACGGTACGGCGATTTTCTTAAAGACGGCGAAGCCGTGCCGGAGCGGGGCGGAAAGACCAGTGCAGAGGAACGCGCGGCCTTTCTGAATTTATTGAACGATATTCATGTGGTGTGCGATTCGTATCAGGCCCGGACCGAATGGGGCTTCCAGAAGTCGTCCGTCATCTGGCTGGGCTTTTCCCCCTATGAATTTCCGCCGGGAACGCATGAGAAAGGCTGCCTGACTCTGCCGGAAAACGCTTTTGGCACACCGGAAAAAGAGCGTCTCAGGCGGCTGGAAACGTCGCTCAAGGGTATTTGCCCGCTGGAATATGCCGTCCCTCCCCCGCCGCACCCCGGCTATGCCGTGGGCACGCAGGACTGGGCCATTGCCGGGCTCCAGAACTATACGCGCTACCTTGGGGAATTCGCCGTGTATCTGACTCCGGCCCTGTCTGACTCCATGCCGCACAGCCGGGCCGAGGCCATGCTGACCGGCGCGGTGCCTGTCGCCATGCGCAATGAAGACGTGAGCCTGCTTATAAGGCACGGCATTAACGGATTTATTGCCGATTCCGTCGAGGAAATGGTCGAACATGTGACATGGCTGATGAAAAACAAGGACGCGAGGAAAAAGATTGGTGAGAACGCCAGACAAACGGCCATGGACATATTTAACATTGACAGATATTTAGCTTCATGGAGCGAATTGATTGGCAATTTTCATTGAATGCGATTCAGCATTCACGCCCGCAATACCGCATGCAAAAGCATGGTACGCGTATATGCCTCAACGCTGAGGGAACACGGGCGTGTGAAGAAATTTTCAGGTGAAGAATAAGGGAAAGGAATCCTGTATGAACTTTAGTATTACAATATTTTCTCAACCCGGCCGTTCCGGTTTCCGCTCATATGCCTTTGAGGACATCACCGTACCCTTGTTTCATGCCTTGTCCGACAATGGACACCGGGTTGAAATCACGCAGGATCGATTCAGT
>JAVBVM010000072.1:0-11089 GCA_031554295.1 Desulfovibrionaceae bacterium
TTCATGGGCGTGCGGATTTCATGGCTCATAGTGGCCAGGAACTCGCTTTTGGCGACATTGGCGGCCTCGGCCTGGCGCCTGGCCTCTTCCAGGCCGCGCTCGCGCTGGTCCATGGCGGCCATGGCCCGGTCGAGAGCCCCGGCCAGTTCGCCCAGTTCGCCGTGGATCGGCCCGCCGTACACGGCGGTGGTGGAACGTATGGCATAATCGCCCTCGGCCAGCCGGTCGGCGGCGTTGCGCAGGCGCCGGACCGGATCGAGCAGGGCGAAGCGGGCCAGGATTGCGGCGGAAATACCCCCCGCGGCCACGCACAGGATAAGGACGAGGAGCCAGGGAATGGTCGGCGCGTGGAAAAGGACGGCGATCAGCAGCGGCAGGGCGGCGAAGGCGGCGGGATACAGCATGGACCGCGCGATGTGTCCGAGAAAATAGCGTCTCATACGGCCCTCAAAAAAGTTCCACCCGCGAAGGCGGGTCTCCGGAGCGCGCCCCCGGAGAATAAAATTCACACAATAGGGAATAACTACCCGATTGAACACGAAATGGCAATAGAGCGGGCTGAAAAAAATGGGCGGAAGGGCGAAAAAAACCTTTCCTCAGGCGATATCCTCATCCGACAGGACGACCAGCCCCGCCGCGCGCGCGGCCCGGACGAACAGTCCGTCCGCCTTGATCAGGCGGCGGGAGAAGCTGCCGTCGTAAATCCCGCCTATGCCGCAGGAGGGCGAGCGGGCCTTGAGCAGGGCCAGGCGGCAGCCGGCCTGGCGGGCTTGTTTCAGGGCCTCGGCGCAGCCGGTCAGAAAGGCCCGGGTGTGATCGTTCCCCCGGGCGTCGATTGCCCGGTCGCCGCGCAGTTCGCAGGGCGGGCGCGGGCAGGGCAGGCCGCCGAGCATTTCCGGGCAGACCGGCAGGGCGCGGCCTTCGGCCAGCCAGCGCATGGCGGCGGGGTGCGCGGCGGCCGCGCCGTCGTAGCGGCAAGCCTGGCCGATCAGGCAGGCGCTGACCAGAAAGGGCGGCCGGCGCGTCATGCGCCCGCTTCCGGTTCGGGAGAGGCTTCCGGCCCGGCCTGGCGCGCGCGTTCGGGCAGGTTGGCCCCCAGCCAGGCGGCGAAATCCGCGCGGGCGCGTTCGGCGAAGCAGGCTTTGCGGTCGCGTTTTTTCGGGCGCTGTTCCGGTTCGGGCATCAGGCCGAAATTGCAATTGGAGGGCTGGAAGTTTTTGGCGGGCGTGGCCAGATGCCTGAGCAGCGCGCCCATGGCCGTGGTCGGCGGCGGCGGCGGCAGGTCGCGGCCGCGCGCTTTTTCCGCCAGCAGCAGGCCGGCCCACAGGCCGTTGGCGGCGGATTCCACATAGCCTTCCACCCCGGTGATCTGCCCGGCCAGGTGCAGGCGCGGTTCGGCCCGCAGGGAGAGGTCCGGGGCCAGCACCGCGGGCGCGTTGACGAAGGTGTTGCGGTGCATGCTGCCGAAGCGCAGGAACTCGGCCCCGGCCAGGCCGGGAATCAGCCGGAACACGCGGTTCTGTTCGGCATAGGTCAGTTTGGTCTGGCAGCCGACCAGGTTGAAGGCGGTGCGCTCGGCGTTTTCCGCGCGCAGCTGCACAATGGCGAAAGGCCGCTGCCCGGTGCGCGGGTCGCGGAAGCCCACCGGCTTGAAGGAGCCGAAGGCCAGGGTCATGTCGCCGCGCTCGGCCAGGGCCTCGATCGGCATGCAGCCCTCAAAGTGGCGTTCCCGCTCGAAAGCGTGGGCGCGCACCTTTTCCGCCGCCAGCAGGGCCGCCACAAAGGCGCGGTATTCCTCCTCGTTCATCGGGCAGTTCAGGTAGTCGCCCTCCCCGTCGCCGTAGCGCGAGCCCTGGAACACAATGGAGCGGTCAATGCCCTCGGCCGCGATGATCGGGGCGATGGCGTCGTAAAAATACAGATGCCCCTCCCCCAGCAGCGCGGCCAGGTTGGCGCTCAGCCCTTCGTGCGCCAGCGGCCCGGCCGCCACGATCACGCGGTCGAATTCCGTCAGCAGGGCCCGCGCGTCGTCGATTCTTTTCCGGATCAGCGTGATGCCCGGCGCGGCCTCGATCCGTTCCGTGACGCGGCGGCCGAACAGCCCGCGATCCACGGCCAGGGCCTTGCCGGCCGGCACGCGGCACTGTTCGGCCACGGCCATGACCAGCCCGCCCAAATCGCGCATTTCCCGCTTCAACAATCCCGCGCCGGACGTGATCTCGTCCGAGCGCAGGGAGTTGGAGCAGACCAGTTCGGCCAGGTCCGGGCTGGTGTGGGCCGGGGAACGGTCGCCCGGCCGCATTTCAAACAGGGCGACGGGAACGCCCGCCCGGGCCAGGGCCCAGGCCGCCTCGCAACCGGCCAGACCCGCGCCGATCACGGCGACGGCGTTTTCGTTCATTTTATTCACGGGTAACTCATAAAGTTTTTTCAGTTTTGTCCGATACGGTGATCGGGAGCATTTCGCCAGCAATAACGTTAAGGACCGTCGGCCGCAAGGCCGTCAATCGAGGAGGGACATATGCCGTCATCAAAGAGCATCATTGGCGGGGAAATCGTCAGCCAGACGCTGGACAAGCTGAACGACGGGTCGTACGTCGGCTGCGACGACGATTCGCCCGAGTGCGTCGGCGCGTCGGTCGTGACCAAGACGCTGGACTACCTGAATTCGGGCAAAAAGAAAAACAGCGCCGCGAGCGCGCAGCAGGCGATGTCCGACAGCTACAATTTCAACAAGGACATCCTGAGCGCCGTCTACGCGCCCAAGGGCGCCCTCACCGACGTCGGCACCTAGGCGCGCGGGGCGCGTTTTTTCGCGACGTCGCGCCAGAGGGGGCGTATCGCTCCGGTCGGGGACCGTCGGAATCACGCGCGGAGCGTGATTCGCGCAAGGCTCGCGGGTTCGTCCGGCGCGAACAGGCCCTTCGGGCGGTCTCCCCCGCGAAGCGGCCCTCTTCCCTGTTTCGCGAAAAATACGCCCCTTCGCCAGGCGCGGGAAAGACAGCTCCGCCGCATGGGGGAGCGGCGTTCTTGTCGCGCGCCCTTCCTTCCCCGGCCGGAAAGTCTCGGTTTTGCGCAAGCGCCCCGCCGGCGCGGCCTGAAACCCGGATTTCCGCCCGCGCGGGGCGGTGATGAAAGAAAGCGCGCCCGCCGGGCGTCACGCCAGGGGGGACCGCCGGAGGCCCCGCACCCGGCCTAAAAAAAGCACTCCGCCAGCATGGCGGCGTCCACCCCATGGATATACCGCCCGACCGGCAACTCGCCCAGCCGCGCCGCGATGGCGCCCACCTCATGCTGGCAGCCCACCAGCCGCCCGGCCAGTTCCTCCACCGGCAGCGCTCCGAAAAAATCGCCGTACACTTTCACGGCCTGAATAATGCCGCCCTTCACATTCAGGTGCGCTTCCACCAGGCCGCCGGGCGTGCGCGTGGAACGCGCGAAATCATACTGGGGCGAGGCTCCGTAATTCCACTCCCAGGTGCCGTATTTTTTCCCGACCAGTTCGGTCACGGCGGCGCGCTCGTCCTCGCGCAGGTCCAGGCCCTCCGGCGCGGCGGTCCCGGCCACGTCGGCCATCAGGCGGCCGATGAACGCCTCCACGGTCATGGGCTCGGGCAGATGCGCGGCGATGTTGGTCACGCGCTTGCGCACGCTTTTCACGGATTTGTCGATGTACTTGACCGGATTGACGTTGAGCGCGGCCGACAAATCCTCCACCTGCGAGGAGAAGAGCAGGGTGCCGTGGTGCAGCACGCGGTCTCTTTCCAGATGCTGGGCGTTGCCGGAGATTTTCAGGCCGTCGATGGTCAGGTCGTTGCGGCCGTCAAAGGCGCAGGGCACGCCAAAGCGGTTCAGGGCTTCGACAATGGGGGCGGTGAACAGCTTGAAGTCAATGCCCTGCTCGGGCCTGCCCAGATGGATGAAGGTGAAGTTCACGTTGCCCAGGTCGTGGAAAACCGCGCCGCCGCCGGTGATGCGCCGGATCACGCTGACGCCGCGCTCGCGCACGAACTCCTGGTTGATTTCCGCGCCGGTGTTCTGGTTCTTTCCGACAATCACGGCCGAGGCGTTGCGCCAGAGCATGAAGATGTCCGTGTCCGTGTTGCGCAGCAGCCATTCCTCGGCCGCCAGGTTGAAGGCCGGGTCAGTGGAGCGAAGCTGAATATACCGCATGGCGTGTCGAATCCTTGGAAAAAGTGCGTGAAAGCGCGGCCGGGGGCCGGGGCCCGTCGCCGCCGCGGGCGGCGACGACCGCGACGGCAAGGGAATTTAACATAAAAGCGGCGCGACGGCAAAGGCCCGGGGGGCGGGCCGCCGCCGGGCTCTAACGCCATGTCTTCAGGCTGCGCGCTATTGCGGTATCAGACAATTTGTTGCTATAGTCCGACTACCTTGCCGTGGCGGCGCGCGCCGCGGACGCCCGCCACCGGGAGTGTGAGAATGCCCGATCCCTCCGATCCGGCCCAGGCCGGGGAACAGCAGTCCGAACGCCGCGAGCGCGCGGATTCCGATCGCATGAACCAGGCCCTGCGCGGCCTGCACGGCCACCCGGCCGTCAATTCCGGCAATTTCCAGGAGACGATCCGCCTGCTCACCGAAACGGCGGGGGACACGCTTGCCGCCTGCTGCGCCGAACTCTGGCAGCTTCAGGGCGATTCCTGGCGCTGCCTGGACTTCTATACGCCCTCGACGCGCGGGCATGGGGGCGAGCGGACCGTGCCGCGCGCGCGTTACGCCCGCTACGAGCCGCTGTTCATGGCCGACCGCGTGTTCACGGTGGCGGACACGCTCGCGGACGCGCGGATGCCGGAAATTTCCAAACTCTACGCCCAGACCGGCGTGCGCTCCTTCATGCGCTGCCCGGTGCGCCTGCGCGACGAACTGCTCGGCTTCATCGGCGTGCGGCGCGCTGAGCCGCACCAATGGCAGCCGGCGGAGGAAGCTTTCGTCGCTTCGCTGGCCGACTTCATCGCCCTGATGATCGAGCATAACCGCCTGCGCGAAAGCCAGCGCAGCATGCAGACCCTGATGTCCAACCTGCCGGGCATGGCCTTCCGGCTGCGCGCGTCGGCCGCCGGCCTGGCCCTGGAATTCGCCAGCGAGGGCTGCCTGGATCTGACCGGCTACCGGGCCGAGGACTTCATCGAGAACAAGCGCTACAACTTTTACGAAATCATCCACCCGGACGACCTGGAGCAGTTCAGCGCCCTGCACCGGCAGATCGAGCGCGCCGAAGGCGAAACCAAGCCTTATATCTTCCGCGTCCTGCGCGAAGACGGCGAGGTGCGCTGGGTTTGGGAGCGCAGCCGGGTGGTCGCCCGCAATTCCCGGGCCGTCACGTCCGAGGGCTTTTTCCTGGACATCACCGAACGCTACCAGCTGGAGGCGGCCAAGCTGGCCAACCAGGCCAAGAGCGACTTCCTGGCCACCATGAGCCACGAAATACGCACGCCCATGAACGCCGTCATCGGCATGGCCTATCTGACCCTGAAGACCGACCTCTCGACCCGGCAGCGCGAGTATGTGGAAAAAATCCACTCCGCGGCCACGGCCCTGCTCGGCATCATCAACGGCATCCTGGACTTCTCGAAAATCGAGGCCGTCAAGCTGGAACTGGAAGCGGCCGTGTTCCGGCCGGACGACGTGGCGGCTGACCTGAGCGCCCTGCTCACCCAGCGGGCGGCGGAAAAGGGCCTGGAACTGCTGTTCGACGTCGCGCCCGAGGTGCCCCAGGAACTGGTGGGCGACAAACTGCGCATTTCCCAGGTGCTCACCAACCTGGCCGGCAATGCCGTGAAGTTCACGGATCGCGGCGAAGTCCGCGTGGGTTGCAGGGTGCTGGAGCGGCGCGGCAAATACGTCAACCTGGAATTCAGCGTGGCCGACACCGGCATCGGCATGAACCAGGAGGCGCTGGACCGGGTGTTCTCGGCCTTTTCGCAGGCCGACGCCTCCACCACCCGCAAATACGGCGGCACCGGCCTCGGCCTGTCCATCAGCCGCCGCCTGGTCGAATTGATGCACGGCGAGCTGACCGTGCGCAGCGAACCGGGCAAAGGCACGTTCATGGCCTTTTCCTGTGACCTCCGCCTGCCCGACCGGCCCGAGGGAGCGGCCGGGGACGCCGGGGCCGGCCCGTTCCCGCGCTTGCCGGAGGAGTTTCTCGGCCGCCGCGTGCTTCTGGCCGGCGGCCTGGAGAGTTCGCGCAAAATTCTGCGCGCCCTGCTCGAGCATTTCGGTCTGGCGGTGGACGAAACGCCGGAGCCGGCCCGGGTGACGGCCCTGGTGGACGAGGCGGCGCGGTCCGGCGCTCCCTACCGGGCGGTGGTGCTGGAGGAAGACGCGGGCGGCGCCGCGCTGAAGGCCGGGCGCGAGCTCCGCGAGCCGGGCCGCCGTTCGGAGGCGCCGGTTCAGCGGCCGCGCGCGCTGCTGCTGACCAGCCCGGCCCCGGAGGCGGCTTCGGATTCGGCTCGGGCCCCGGCCCAACGCGACCGTTACGCCGGGGCGGCGGACGCCTTTCTGGCCAAGCCCGCGCTGCGCCAGCCGCTGTTCGAGGCGGTGCTGGAAAGCCTGGGCGGCCCGCGCCGGTCCCGCGTCCAGGCCGACGCGGGCGATTCTGTCCCGCGTTTTTCCGGGCAGCGGGTGCTGTTGGCCGAGGATAATCCGATCAACCAGCAAGTGGCGGTGGAACTGCTTACGGACGCCAACCTGCGCGTAACCGTGGCCGGCAATGGAAAAGAAGCGCTTGCGCGGATTCGCGAATCGGGGCAGAATTCCCCCTTCGACATTGTGCTGATGGATTTACAGATGCCGGAAATGGACGGGTATCAGGCCACCAGCCACATCCGCAAGGAAATGGGCCTGCGGACCCTGCCCGTTGTCGCCATGACCGCGCACGCCATGGAGGACGAACGCGGGCGCTGCCTGGAATTCGGCATGGACGACCATATTTCCAAACCGATTGAAGTGGCCGCTTTGTATGCTACGTTGCGGCGGTTTCTGGCCCCGGCCGAAACCGCCGAAGGAACAAACCAGCCCCGGCCGGCGGCGCCCGCCGGAGCGCCACGGGCCCGCGACGGACAAAGCCGGAACGCGCCCGTGGAAACAACCGCTGAACCGCCTGTTGCACTGGAGGTCCTTGTGGATACGCATGATCCGCTCTCCCATCTGGAGGGATTCGATACGGCGGCCGCGCTGGCGCGGCTTGCCGGCAACCGCTCGCTTTACAAAACCCTGCTTACCCGCTTCCTGCAAAACTACCGGGGCGCGGACGCCGGCCTCAGGCAAAGCCTGGCGGAAGGCAAGCTGGAGGAAGTGCAGCGCAACGCCCATACCATCAAGGGCCTGGCCGCCAGCATGGGCCACCAGGCGCTGGCCGACGCCGCCTACGCCGTCGAGCACGCCGCCGGCGACGCGCAGAAAGACCCGGCCGCCCTGGCCGCGGTGGCCCCGGCCATCGAACGCTTCGCCCCCCATCTGGAGGCGGCCATGAAGACGCTCGGCGCCGCCCTGGGCGGGGCCGAGGCCCCGGCCGCGCCGAAGCCGGCCGGCCCGCTCGGGCGGGCGGATTACGCGGCGCTGCGCGAAGGGCTTGTCCAACTCGATCAGCTGCTGGACGCCAACGACGCCGAGGCGTCCGCCGCTTTCGAAAAAATCGGCGAGCAACTGCGCGGGCTGGATGCCGGGTTGTACGCCATGCTGAAACAGGCCATCCAGAATTTTAACTTTGACGGCGCGCTCCGGCTGACCGGCATTTTGCGCGGGAAGATACCGCAATAGGGGCAGGGGGGGCGAAAGCCCCCCCTTTTTTTGTTCACCCCCTCCACTTCACCCCATCCCCTTTTTTCATCTTTTTCCGGGGAGCTTCGATTCGCCCGAGGGGGGGGCGGAGGATCTTTTTTCTATAAAACGTCTTGAACCCCTTGTGCTTTTTCGCGCTTCAGCGTAAGAGGCGGACCAAATTGGTTTTCGGAGCGGGCGATGCGATTATTTCCCGAAGTTTCGCGCAGTTTCGCGCCCAGGTCGTTCTCGATACTGCGGCGTGGGTATTCCCTGTCCATGTTCAGCAAAGACCTGATCGCCGGGCTGATTGTGGGCGTGGTGGCGCTGCCGCTGGCCCTGGGCTTCGCCATCGCCTCGGGCGCCGCGCCCGAGCAGGGCCTGTACACGGCGATTGTGGCGGGTTTCCTGATTTCGCTGCTGGGCGGGAGCCGCTACCAGATCGGCGGGCCGACCGGCGCTTTCGTCATCATTATATTAAACGTCATTCAGCGGCACGGCTATGACGGGCTGGTGATCACCACCCTGATGGCCGGGGCGATCCTGGTGATTTTCGGCGTTTTCCGGTTCGGGGCGCTGATCAAGTATATTCCCTACCCGGTGACCACGGGCTTTACCGCCGGCATCGCGGTGCTGATCTTTTCGCTGCAGATGAAAGACTTTTTCGGCCTGAGCATGGCCTCGGTGCCGGGAGACTTTTTCCCGAAATGGGCCGCCTATTTCCGGGCGGCCGACACCGTGCGGTTCATGACCCTGGGGCTGGCCGCGGTGGTGGTTTTGTCCATGCTGGCGGTGCGGCGCTTCATTCCGCGCGTTCCCGCGCCGCTGATCGCGGTGCTGCTGGGCGGCCTGCTGGTCTGGCTGTGCGGTTTTGACGTGGAGACCATCGGCAGCCGTTTTGGGGAAATGCCCAGCCGCCTGCCCACCTTCGTCATGCCGACGGGCATAACGCTGGAGCGCATCCAACTGCTGCTGCCGGACGCCATGACCATCGCCCTGCTGGCCGGCATCGAATCGCTGCTGTCGGCCGTGGTGGCGGACGGCATGAGCGGGGACAGGCATGATTCCAACGTGGAGCTGACCGCGCAGGGCGTGGCCAATATCGCCTCGGTGCTGTTCGGCGGCATTCCGGCCACGGGGGCCATAGCCCGCACGGTCACCAATATCCGATCCGGCGGAAAAACGCCGGTGGCCGGGATGATCCATGCCCTGACCCTGGCGGCCTTCATTCTGGCGCTGTCGCCGCTGGTCACGTACATTCCGCTGGTCAGCCTGGCGGCGATCATGATCTTCGTGTCCTGGGACATGAGCGAGGCCCCGAAATTCCTGCGCCTGCTGCGCGCGCCCAAATCGGACGTGGCGGTGATGTGCCTGACCTTCGCCCTGACCATCCTGATCGACCTGACCGTGGCCGTGTACGTGGGCGTGCTGCTGGCCGCGATTCTGTTCATGCGCCGCATGAGCGACGTCACCCAGGTGGTTTCGCTCAACCAGGAAGGGGAAACGCTGGCCGAGCACGTGGAGCACGTGGCGGACATCCCGCATCTGTCCGCGCCCGAGGGCGTGCAGGTCTACGAAATTGACGGCCCGTTCTTTTTCGGGGTGGCGGATCGCTTCCAGACCGTGATCAATTCCCTGAAAGAGCGGCCCCGGGTATACATCCTGCGCATGAACATGGCCTACGCCATTGACTCGACCGGCATCCACGCCCTGGAATCGTTTTACAGCCGCTGCGAAAAAGGCGGTTCGCTGCTGCTGCTGTCCGGCGTGCGCTCCAAGGCGTTGCGGATTATGCGGCGCATGGGCACGCTGGCCATGATCGGCGAGGAGAATATTTTCGAAACCGTGGACCGGGCCATCGAGCAGGCGACCGCGGTTATCGCCCGGCAGGATCGCGAGGCGGCGGACGCCGCGGCCGCGCGGGCGGAAAAAGAACGGGAAGGCGAGTGAAGACGGCGATAGTCCATTATTGGCTGAAAAGCTTCGGCGGCGGGGAGCGGGTTCTGGAATCGCTGTGCCGCCTTTATCCCGACGCGGACATCTACACCCACGCGCTCGATCCCGCCTGCCTGACGCCAACGCTCAAGCGGCACGCCATCAAAACAACGTTCATCAACCGTTTGCCGGGCAGCCGCCGGCATTGCCAGAAATACCTGCCGCTCATGCCCCTGGCCCTGGAACAGCTGGATCTGCGCGCCTACGACCTGGTCGTTTCCTCCGAATCCGGCCCGGCCAAAGGCGTGCTTACCCGCGCGGACGCCGCGCACGTCTGCTATTGCCACAGCCCCATGCGCTATCTCTGGGATTTTTATCAGGAGTACCTGGAAAGCGCGGGAGCGATCACGCGCTTTTTCATGCGGCCGCTGTTCCACCGCCTGCGTATCTGGGACGCCGTCTCCAGCCTGCGCGTGGACGCGTACGCGGCCAATTCCCGAACGGTGGCCCGCCGTATCGCCAAGCATTGGCGGCGCGAGGCCACGGTCATCCATCCGCCCCTCACCCTGGGCGGAAACTCCGGCCCCTTGCCGCCCGAGGCCCCGCGCCCGCCGGACGGGCCGTTCTGGCTCTATGTGGGCCGGCTTGTGCCCTATAAGCGCGCGGATATCCCGGTAAACGCCTTCACTGAAGCCGGCCGGCCCCTGGTGGTGATTGGCGACGGCGAGGAGCTGAAGCGCCTGAAAGCCATGGCCGGGCCGAATATCCGCTTTCTCGGCCGGCAGCCCGACGCGGTTGTGCGCGCGCACTACGCCGCCTGCCGGGGCCTGATTTTTCCCGGCGAGGAGGACTTCGGCCTGACGCCGCTGGAAGCGCAATCCTGCGGCGCGCCGGTGCTCGCCTACGGCAAGGGCGGGGCGCTGGAAACGGTCCTGCCGGGGAAAACCGGCCTGTTTTTTCCGGAGCAGACCACGCGGTCGCTGCTCACGGCCCTGGAAGAGTTCGACAATCGCTCGTTTGACGCGGCGGCCATGCGGGCCCATGCCGCCGCCTTCAGCGAAGAACGCTTTCACGCGGAATTCCGGGCGCTGGCGGAAGCGACGCTGGCCCGCGTTCGGGCCTGAGGCGTTTTCCGGCAAGGCTCAATCGCCCGGACCCGCCAGGCCCTGGCCGGCCCGGCATTTCAGCGCCCGGCCGACGCGCAGGCCGTATTTGCCTATCTTATTGTACAGCCCGCCGCGCGATATGCCCAAAAGCCGCGCCGCCGCCGCCACGTTCATCCCGCACTGGTCGAGCGCGGCCAGCACTTGCCGGCGCTCTGTTTCCTGAAGGCTGCCCCCGCCGGCGGCCTGCGCTCCGGGCGCCTGCGCGGCCG
>JAVBVM010000178.1:0-10939 GCA_031554295.1 Desulfovibrionaceae bacterium
TGTCGCCCCGGCGGGGGCGGGCGGCGGCCCGCCCCACCACAACCACACACCACCTCTCCCACCCTACCACATCTCGCGGCGCGCCACCCCCGCCCCCCGCCCCCCCCCGCCTCTCCACTCACAAAAGCCGTACTTCTACAAATACGGGTCCTTGGCCGCCAGGTAGTTGCGCACATAGTCGGCCACGCCGTCCTCCAGGCTGCGGAAGGCCGCCGGGCAGCCGGCCCCGGCCAGTTTTCCCATGGGCGCTTCCGTGAAGGACTGGTATTTTCCGCGCAGGCTGGCCGGCATTTCCACGTAGCGGATCACCGGCGGCAGATCCATGGCGGCGAATACGGCGCGCGCCAGGTCGTTCCAGGTGCGGGCGCGGCCCGCGCCCAGGTTGAACACGCCGTTGACGGCCGGGTGTTCAAGCAGCCAGAAGAGCACGTTGGCGCAGTCCTTCACATAAACAAAGTCGCGCATCTGGCCGCCGTCCGGGTATTCCTCGCGGTCCGAGGCGAAGAGGGCGATTTCGCCCAACTCGCCCACGCTGTGGAACGCCTTGCAGACCACGCTGCGCATGTCGCCCTTGTGGTATTCGTTCGGCCCGTAGACATTGAAGAACTTCAGCCCGGCCACGGATTGGGCCAGGTTGTTGCGCCGCGCCCACAAGTCGAAAAGCAACTTGGAATAGCCATACATGTTCAGGGGTCTGAGCTCGTCCATGCGGCTTTCGTCATCGTCAAAACCGTCGGAGCCGTCGCCGTAGGTGGCGGCGCTGCTGGCGTAGACGAAGCGCGCTCCGGCATCCAGGGCGGCCCGGCAGAGTTCGACCGAATAATGGAAATTGTTGTCCATCAGGAAGTCGGCGTCGCGTTCGGTGGTGGAGGAGCAGGCCCCCATGTGGATGACGGCCTTGATGTTCTTCAGCTCCGCGCTCTTTTCCCGGATCAGGCGGCGCAACTGGTCGCGGTGCCAGTAGTCGGCATAGCGCAGGTTGACCAGGTTGCGCCACTTTTCCGTACAGGCCAGATTGTCGACCACCAGGATGTCGTCAATGCCGGCCTGGTTCAGGCGCCAGACCATGGCGCTGCCGATGAAGCCGGCTCCGCCGGTAACGATGTACATAACGTTGTCCTTATCTGATCGTATGGCGAAACGGGCGATAAAACCGCTGCCCGTGAAAGGGCTACCAAAAGGGCCACGCCCCTTTGGCCGCCAAAGGCGCCCCCCGCTCCGCCCCTAAGGGCGGAATTCGCCGCTGCGTCCGCCGGATTTGTAGAGCAGACGGCAGGGGCCGAGCACGATATCTTTCTGCACGGCCTTGCACATGTCGTAAATGGTCAGGCCGGCGACCTGCGCGGCCACCATGGCTTCCATTTCCACGCCGGTGCGGTCGGCGGTGTGGGCTTCGGCCTCGATCAGCACGGCCGGGGGCTCGTCCTGGATGGTGAAGCGGACGTCCACCGAAGTGACGGCCAGCGGATGGCAGAGGGGGATGAGGTCGGCCGTGCGCTTGGCCGCCATGATGCCGGCGATTTTGGCCACGGTGAGCACGTCGCCCTTGGGCAGGGCCCGTTCCTTCAGGAGCTTCAAGGTGGCCGCGTTCGGGAATACCCCGGCGGAGGCGACGGCCTTGCGTTCGGTGACGGCCTTGCCGCCGACGTCGACCATGGCGGCGCCGCCGTCGGCGTCGAGGTGGGTGAAGGCGGGCGGGGTATCGTTGTTTTCGCTCATAGTGGGAACGTTCCGGTTGATTACAGGCTGCTCTGCCGGGTTGCGGCGGCGGGGTTGGCGGTGGCCGGCAGAATGAGCACCTGGCCGATTTTCAGGCGCGTGGTCGAGATATTATTGGCTTTCTGGATGGTTTCCACGGTCAGGCCGGCCTTGCGGGCGATGGAGTAGAGCGTGTCGCCCTGTTTGACCACGTAGGACGAACCTTTGGCCTGGGCGGTCGGTTTCGGGGCGGCGGGCTTGGGCGTGTTCGCCGCCGTGGACCGGCTTGACGTTTGGCCCGGTTTCGGGGCGCTGGCGGCGGCCGGCTTCGGCGTGTTGGCCGAGGCCGTGACGGTCTCCTTGGCCGTGTTCTGCGGCGTGCCGGGGATCATGATTTTCTGGCCGATGCGCAGGCTGGTGGTCTTGCTGTTGTTCAGTTGCTGGAGGATGTTCACGGGCACGCCGCTGCGCCGGCTGATCTGGCTGTAGGTGTCGCCACGCTGCACGGTGTAGAGCTGCCAGCCGGCATAGGAGCGCGGCGGGTTCTTCAGGTGCGCCACGGCCTTTTCCGTCATCTGCGGCGGCAGGTAGACCGTGGCCGGCGCGTTGGGCGGGCTGATGTAGCGGAACAGGGCCGGGTTGAGCGCGGAAAAGTGCGGCCACTCCATGCCCAGGGCGCCGGCCAGGGCCATCAGGTCCGTGCCCGGCTTCACTTCCAGCGCCTCGACCAGGGGCTTGTCCGGCAGTTGCGGCGGGGTGAAGCCCAGAATCTCCAGGTTGCGCATAACCTTGATAATGGCCATGAAACGCGGCACGTACTGGCGGGTTTCCGCTTTGAGCCGGGCGCGCGCTTCAAGCATGTCGTTCTTGTTGCACAGATCGAAAAAGTTTTCGGCGCCGGTGCCGTTCAGGGCGCGGGAAATCTTGCCCTCGCCGGCGTTATAGGCGGCCATGGCCAAACCCCAGTCGCAGAAGCGCTCGTTCAGGGCGGCCAGGTACTGCGCGGCCGCCACCGTGGCCTTGTAGGGGTCGCGGCGTTCGTCCGCCCACCAGCTCTGGTTCAGGTCGAACAGTTTGCCGGTGCCGGGCATGAACTGCCACATGCCGGTCGCGCCCGCGCGCGACACCGCGTTCGGGTTGAAACCGCTTTCCACAAAGGCCAGGTAGGCGATTTCCTCGGGCACGCCGTATTCCTTGAACACCTCGCGGATATAGGGCAAGTAGGGAGCCGAGCGGGCCAGGGCGCGCTCGAAGGTGGCGCGGCCCCGGTGGAGGATGTATTTGAAGTTCAGCTCCACTTCCTCGAAATCTTCCGGTCCGATGTTCGCGTCCAGCTCCGAAGTGGAGGCCAGGGCGATTTCCTCCGGCGAGCTCAGGGGCAGGCCGTCGTCAACCGGCGGCACGGGCAGCGAAACGCTGACCTCGACATCTTCCTCCGGTATGGGCACAATGAGGGGATCCAAGGGGGGGGCTTCAACGACGGCGGCGGGGGGCGGAGCTTGGGGGGTTGGCGTATTGGGCGAGCAGCCGGCCGAGGCGATGAAGGCGGCAATGGCGCAGCAGGCCGCGGCGAAGCGCAGGCCGGCCGGCATGGCGGTCAAAGATATATGCATAGTTTTTGGCTTTGGAAGCCGGAATGTTCCGGGAAATGGGTTGGCCGCGCAGTGGGCGTTTGGAGACGCGAATGTGCTGTCATGCGAAATATTTTACCTGAAGCCGCGGTCTGTTGCAACCCATTGGGACAGAGTGATTTTTTTTAATTCTAATTAAGGACTCATTGCCAATGAGCGAAAATAACACGGATTTTTCAGAGGCGTCTGTTCTTGCCGGTATCCATCCGGTTCAAGAAGTACTTGAACTTTCGCCCGAGACGGTGGACGCGGTGCTGATCCGGGAAGGCCGGCGCGGCCGGGAAATCGACCGGATCATCGCCCTGTGCCGGGCCGCCAAGGTGCGCTTCAGCCTGACCAACGCGGCGGCGCTGGATCGCCTGTTCCCCGGCAACCACCAGGGAGTGGTGGCCCGGGTGTTTTCCTCGGGTTTTGTCGAATACGAGGATTTGCTGGCGCGCGCGGCCGACGCGCCGCTGCCGCTGATCGTGGCCCTGGACCAGGTACAGGACCCCGGCAACGTCGGGGCGCTGGCTCGAACTTTATACGGGCTCGGCGCGGCCGGGCTGGTGGTGCTGAAGCATGGCGGCGCGGCTTTGGGAGCGGCCGCCGTGCGTGCCTCGGCCGGAACCCTGGCCCGGCTGAGCGTGGCCCGGGTGACCAATTTGGCCCAGGCCCTGGATGTGGCGTTGGACGCGGGGATGGCAGTGTACGCCGCCGCCGGCGAGCTTGGGCCTGCGGCTGTGGCGGGGCCGGGCGCGCGGAGCGCCCCGGGCGCTCCGCTGGTGGAAGATGCGTTCGCGGCGAAGCTGCGCCTGCCGGCGGTGCTTGTTTTGGGAAATGAGGAACACGGCATTCGGCCCAATGTATTGAAACGCTGCCCGGTGCGGTTGCGTATTCCGCTCCAACGCGGGCTGGATTCGTTGAATGTGGCCCAGGCCGGGGCGATCTTGACGGCCATGTTCGCGGCTAAAAAGTAATCTTCCCGTGATTGCGTTTGTTCTTTGGGATGTTTCGGCTTTTGGGGTTGCGCTCGTTTTTTGCGGGACTCCCGCCGAAAGCTAGCTTTTTATGCTAGCGGATTTTTGCATTGGCGCGCTGCCGGGGCTCCGGTCCCCCTTCCGGGCCTGTCATTCTTCCGGCTTCCGCCGCGCGCTTCGGCCCTCGCGGCATGCCATCCGGGAAAAAGCCGGAACCCGCGCTTTCTGTTTTTCGGTCGCGCCGGCGGGCGCGAAAAACAGCGTTTCTTTCCTTCCCCGGCCGAGAAAAGCGCAAAAAAAGCTCCGGCGGGGCACAGTCCGGAGCATTCAGCCAGCGCGAGCGAAAATAAGCAATTACGCCACATCGCTCCACCGTTGCGCGGTAAACCTGGCCACGCTGATCACATCATGCAGCAGCGGGAAGCGCCGCAAAAAAACGTTCGATTTCGGCGCGGGCGCCCGGTCCGCCAGGCGCAGTCCCCCCAAGCCCTCCGGCGTGTCCGCTGTCGCCGGTTCGCCGAAATTCCCCACCAGCCGCTGCCGCAGGCGTTCGCCCAGTTCCGGCGCGCCTTTCCGGGCCACGGCCGCGCACAGATCCTGAATGCTCCGGTCCGGCGCGTCCGTGAATTGCGAGGCCCGGGCCAGAGGGCGGAAATCGATATTTTCCGACCGGGGCAGGCTGCATGCCTCGATCAGGGCGTGGGCGGCCGTATCCGTGTCGCCCTTGCGCAGGAGGGCGACGGCTTCCAGCAGCAGCGGGTTGGGCGCGCCCGACATATCCTCCGGCGGCGACTCGGCCAGCAGGCGGGCGAACGCCTCGCGCGCTTCGGCCCAGCGCCGGGCGCGCGCGTAGAGCGAGCCGGCGCGCTGGAGGTATTCGCCGCTCTTGCGGGCATTGCCCTTGCCGCGCCATGCCTCGGCCATGCCCATGCAGGCGTCGGCTTCCAGGCGTTCGCAGCGCATGCACAGGGAAAACGCCTCGATGGCCGCGTCCCAGTTCCTTTTCAGCAGGTGCCCGGTTCCTTCGGCAAAGGCCGCCTGGGCCGAAGCGGCCAGGTTGGCCGCCTTGTCCGCGTAATCCGCTTCCAGCGGCTCCGGATCAAGGTCGTCCTCGACCACGCCGCTGGCCAGGGCCTGGTAGGCGTGCGCGAGCATGCGGGCCGGGCCGCAGGCGAACACCGTGCGGGCGCGGAGCAGCTGCGCCTCAAGGCTGGTGACGGTGTAAGGGCGGGCCAGGTAGCCGGAGCAGCCCGCGCCGATGGCCGCCAACACGCGCCGGCGCGTGGCCTGCGGCGAAAGGATCAGCACGGGCACGCGGCCGAGCAGATCGCGCTCGCGCATTTGGCGCAGAAAGTCCAGGGCGCTCATGTCGGCCAGGCGCTCGTCGCAGACCACCAGGTCGTAGTTCGCGGGAATGGCCGGGTTGTTGGCGGCCAAATTACCGGGAGCCTGACTGTCGGCGGCGCTGTCCAGAATATCCAGGGCCGCCGCGCCCGAGGCCAGGCCCGTGGCGTGGCGGACCCCGGCCAGACGCAGGGCCGAGCGATCCAGGCCGCGGGCCGAGGCGTCCGCGCCCAGCACCAGGGCCGAGGAAAAAGGCACCGGGCTGATGGCCTGGGCGGCCGCCAGAGAGATGGAGTGGCGGGCCGCCTGCGCCTGGGCCGGATCCAGGCCCTGACCCAGGATCGAATCCGGAATCAGGTCAGGGGTCTGGCTGGCGATGTACGGCGCGTTGTTCATGACGAATCCTCAGGTCGGCGGGGCCGGAAGGCCGGGCCTGGGCGGCTCGAACCGAACCGCTTCGAAGCGAGTCGC
Organism: Desulfovibrionaceae bacterium; assembly: GCA_031554295.1. GTDB lineage: Bacteria > Desulfobacterota > Desulfovibrionia > Desulfovibrionales > Desulfovibrionaceae > JAVBVM01. Next base: position 6,104 of record JAVBVM010000178.1, read on the forward strand.
CCAGGCGGACTCAGCGGGAAAACTGCAATATTTTCGCGGCCCGCTGCGGCCGGAGCACGGGCGGGGTTTGCGCGCCAAACAGGGGGTTTTCCCCAGGCATGGCCACGTGCATGGGTTCCATCGGGTTTTGATCGCGATCGTGTTCCGTGCCGCAGATGGAGCAGATCCAGACTGCGCCGCGCTCCGTCAGCCGGGCCAGCCGCCCGTCCTGCGTGAAGCAGGAATGGCAGAACGGCCCCTGGCGCAAGGTTCCGGTCAGCAGCCAATAGCAGGTGCCGTCAAAAATCAGGTTGCGCGAGAAGAACAGAATGTCCTCAAACTCCTGTACCTGAACTTTAAGGAGATTGTTCTCGTCGCACAAGGTCACGTAACGGGCTTGCAATTCTGCCAGCAGGTGGCGCGCCTCGGCATGCTCGCCCTTCGCATACAGCTCGTGTATACGCTTAAAACGGTAGTATTCCAGCATATTTCCACCTCGCCCACAAACAGGTTCAAGGGCCTGCCCGACCGGAAATTCGTTCGGGAATAGACCTTTGCTGAAAGAGACATCGGCGGTTTTGGGGGAAACTTTAGAGCATTTTGCCGTTGAAATTTTTAATATCATTCGGCTCTCCCTCAAAGACAGGGGCAGGAGTAAACCATTCCACAGAATCGCCCTGAGCGCGGTGATGCGCCGCCAATTTGAGCAATGCCAGATTGGGGAAACCTGTTTTGTCGGCATCGTGCAGGGCGATTCTCATAGCACCGCCCATTTTTCTAGCCTATTTATACCCCAAAAACGGGAAAAAAGAGAGGATTTACATGCGGATAATGCATGTAAGGCACTGTTTTTATGGAGCGGTCTGTCGGATTTGAGCTGGCGGCATGGCTTTCGGGAAGAAATGGGAAGGTCGCGCGGGTTGGGAAAGGATTGCGCCTTTCCGTGAAAGCTTGCGAGTCAAAGCTTTTGCGTGTTGGTATCGATTTCGCGCCGTGGTCGGCCTTTGTTCTATCGCCAGTAATTATACCGACAATTCACCAAGAGGTCCGCGCAGCTTACAGGAGTTCTTTGGGAAAAGAGAAAGGCCGGAAAACTTGTTGTTGTTAGCTTTCCGGCCTTCTGTGAATCTCCTTGGAGATTCAGATGGTAGGGGAGACTCGAACAATAACTTTAATATTTTGAATTAATTTTTATTCTTCGCGTAAATAAAAATATGATGCCCCCCAAAGATGCCCCCAGAGTAATTCTGAATGTGAGTTTACGTGCTGATTTTATTGAATATTACCCGTTATGGTCCGGAGGGGTTCCATTCAGTCCGTCAAGCCCGTCCCTGAGGGCGAAAGTTCTGGTCTCAGAAGGGGACTCGAAATCTTCATAGCGGTACCAACAAAAATACCCACAAAGTGCGCCGGTGCACTTTGGGTCTCGTGCAGCACAAAAGTTCTGGTCTTGAGAGAGGAACAAAACTAAATAGATGAAATCAGGTCAATTATCATGTATGTCCTACTTCAGCCCAAATCATCTGCATGATATTAGCCATTCATTCAATGCAGTCGTCGACATCCGGGAAGCCATGCTCCGCTCTTTCGCGTGAACGTTCCTGTAATGTTAATTGCTCAATCGGGTCGCCTTGGACTCGGTATGCTTTAAAAATGTGTTCTTTTCCTGCATTTGGGTTTGATACAAGGGTTGTATTCAGCTCGTTGGTTCTTAAGTCGAAATTATAGGCTACGACCATTTTGTCAACTTCCTTCCTTCGAAGCTCTGCAATCTCAACCAAATCTGAATCAACAGTCATACCTGCAGGGAGGATTAAGGTTCTTCTGTGTGCAGTGCCTTCAGCAAGTGCGAATGGGGTGGGAGCAACATACATTTTTCGGTCGCGTACAAGAATATCGCCGTAGCTACCGAAACCACGAAAACTTTTATTTTCATGGGTATAAGTGCTATCGGCGTTCAAAAAACTGCCATGGCAGATTACAAAATCTTCAACAGGATAACGATTGCCATCAGGTTCTTTAGGATAGCGCCCAAAAACATAAAAAACTTGGCGCCCGTTATGTTCGCCACAAGGGACTTGGCTATTACAATCGTAGTCAGCTTCGCGTCCAGGGTAAGCCAAGCCCTTTAACTCATATCCTTCCGTATAGCGTACTAAGCGAAAGTCGGGATATGTATTACGTCCAGGCTCGTCAAAATTCTCTCCTATATTTTGAAGTCTACCTTTAAACCAATTTTGGAAGTGGAATTCTTTATCATTTCGGCCTTCTCTTTCAATCAAAACTCCATTTCGAATAGCAGTTACGCATTCCTTAAAGATAACGGACACTTTTGACATGGTTAATCCCTTGCTTTTATGTATAAACTGTGAAGTGAATTGGTCATTGTTTCAATAATATTTGTATGCGATTTCAACTCAGATATTGCGGCACTAGTGTCGAAATTCTGTGATAGTAAACTAATAAAATTAGATATTACGATAACTTTTATATCATTTTTGCTGAGTTTTCTGCCGCTGATAAAGAAACGTTTAATTTGGTCAGAAGCGATTGCCTCTAAATTTTTTATGCAGTCAGCATTGTTAATATGCTGTATAGCTATGCGCTTTCTGCAAGCTAAAATGATATCAATATCTATAGGTTCTTTGGCTAGCGTTTTCGGCATAGCAACTGACATTTCTGATTTAATTGGCTGTGCTGCTGTTATAGTGAATCCAGAATTCATAATGGCTTTAAGAATTGCTTGCCATCCCTCATCTCTCGAGTGATGATACGTAAAGGCAAGAATCCCAGTATCTTTTAATATGCGGTGAGATTCTTTGAATACAGAAGTTAGGCGTTCTGCGAATTGATCTGCGTCAGAATTCTGAACTTCATCGGCTGAACGAGTTGTGATAACCTGATTGTCATCAGAACTAGCATGCAAAATATGTTTTTGCCATATATAAAAAAAATCTGCTAATTGTGAATAATGAACATTGTCAAAAAAAGGAGGGTCAGTGATAATAGCGTCTATAGATGCATCTGGGATATCAGTTTTGCTTGAATCACCGCATGAAAGATAGACATTTCTTTTCTCGATAAAGTCAAAGTAATTTTTTGCAATATCAAAGCCAAGAGGGGGTGATATGCCATATATTTTGTTTGTTGCCTTTTTTTCTTCGCTTATTACTAGCTCGAATGGATTCTCGGCATAGTCCAATGCCTTACAAATACGTCCCTTAAACATTGTTAAGAAGGAGCCTGAACTTTTTGGCGTTCCCCACGGGTTTGCTTCGAGAGGGACTCGCTCTGGCTTTAGTATGTGATGGGCAAACATATGCCGAACGGCCCCAGTTCCTTCCCCCTTATATGATACAAACATGTTGTTAAATTCTAATATCCCTGAAAATAAACAGACGAAAATATCACGGATATATTCATCAGAAATTTTTTGTATGCGCTGTGACAGTATTGCCAATGAAAGAAGTTGTCTGTCATTAAACATCTCGTGCCAGTAATTGTAATTATAACCTAAAATTTGATCTGTATTATATCCAGACGTTATTGGCACGACAGGGTATGCGTTTTTGTATGTGCGGAGCTTCTTTGATGCCTCTTCATAAAGCATGATGTCATATTTATCTATTGATGAATATATTTTTTCTCCTTTAGGAGAAAGAAGCAATTTTGCATAGAGATGGTGCTTTGGTGGGTGCGGCTTTAAGCGAATTGCTTGAGCTATTTTAAAGGTGTTATTGCAATGAAAACATATTGCATTTTGCCCTTTTGCTGATCCAGCCTGTGGGCTGAAATCAGTATTGCATGAAGAGCATGTTGTATGACTATCGTCATAGCAAACTTGATTGATTCCTCCACATTTTGGGCAGACAGACTGCGCTTTAGGGTGACGTTTCGGGTAGGCGTGTCGTGCAAATATTCTAGTAGAAAAAAGTTCTACATCATGACCACAAGTGGGACATTCTACTGTTTTGACCCAAAAATAGTAAAGAACGTCTGTCTGTTGACCATTTGGAAGTCTTGCTTTGTAATATTTTTTTATTTCATCTGAAACATCATTTTCGATAGATTTGAATTCATTAACGACTGCTTCTTTATTATGTATTGAAAGTGCATTTTTTACTAGAAAGTATGCAACAGGATTAATATCTTTTCCAATAGATTTTACTTTAAGTTTGGCCGCCTCTCCAATAGTTGTGCCACTCCCCATAAAAGGGTCAAATATTGTATACTTAGATAAATCGTGTTGGCGATAAAATTCTGCGTACAGATCAGTGTTAGAAGGAGAGAGTGCCCCTAAGATGATAGCACGAAATACAGAGCCAAGACGTTGTGCCCACCATTTATGGATATGATATATTGGGCGGTTAATATCTTTTCGCCAGCTTTCTTGTTCGGCAACTTTACTAAATAGTTCAAAAGAAAAATTGCGATTTTCAAGAGCACAAGGAATTAGAAAGGAGTCCTGCATTTATTTTTTACTCGCTGCCGTTAGGGCAGGGAATTAAGAAGGTTACGGCTTGGGCATTAGTCTAGGCTAGCTTCACTGAAGAAGCAAATGTGGACTCACTCCATATTTCCATCCTGAAAATATTTCGTTCGCCCGGCTTTGCCGGGATTTTTTACGCCAAATAAAGCCCGCCCCCATCCGAGAGCTTTTTGATTGTTCCGGTGGCCTTGACGCCACGGAGGGTCGTGTCGGAAAGTTTCATGGTGGTCTCCTTTTCGGACGTTGGTAGCGATGACCGCCGACCATCACGGAAAGAAAACCGTAATACAAAAACGCAATAATTGCATATAATTGCGTCATGTTGGTATCGCGAATGCGGGTATCTCTTCCGAAGTGGTTGGTACCAA
>JAVBVM010000153.1:0-4910 GCA_031554295.1 Desulfovibrionaceae bacterium
ACATACACGAGGGAAAAAGAAGACGCGGAGATATTGACGGATTTTTGTGAAATCCGCAGCGGACGGGGCCGGCATCCCACATTTGACCCGGTTTCCATATTGTATGGGGTCAAACTGTCGAGTACCGGGAATTAAGCAAAGAGTCGCGCTGCTCCAAGGAAATTTTTGGATATTTGGCATGACGCGCGGCGGGAGCTGGCAGAAAACGCACGGTGTAAAGGTTCTTTTTCCAGAAAAGACGCCTTTACTTTTTTTCAGAGAACAGTATAGAACTGGACACAATATACATACCCGGCGCTCTTCAGAGCGCCTTTCAACGTTAAAAATATCCGTTTCCCCAGCCTGGGGATGGAGGCTTGTGTGAAGATTAAGAATCGTCTGTTGCTTCTGCTCATCCCCGCCATTGTCGTCGCGCTGTGCCTGCTGACCTTCTTCAGCTACTGGGAGGCGCGCCAGCAGGCGGAAACCGCGGCCTTTTCCCAGGCCCAGAGCATTGCCCTGGAGCAGTCGGCCCGCACTCTGGACAAGCTGAGGCAGGCGGAAAGCGCTGTCCTGTCCTTCAGCCCGATCGTCCTTGAGATGAAAAAGGCGGAGGCCGGCCGCGAGCTCGTGAAGTTTGCCCTTAGGGGCTTGGGGGAATCGTCAAAGGACTTTTTCGGCGTCTGTCTGCTGTGGTAACCCAAGGCCTTTGACGGCAAGGATGCGGAATATGCGAATGATCCGGATCTAGGCAATGAAAGCGGCCGCGCCAACGCCTTCTGGTACCGGGAGAACGGCCGGCTTGAGTACGACATTTCGGAAGACTACGATCATGAAGTCTACTATACCCTGCCCAAAAGCACCGGAAAAATCACGCTCATTCCGCCCTACCGCGATATGGATACGGACGATCACGTGCTGATGAGCAGCATCACCCTGCCGGTCATGGAAAACGGCCGTCCGCTGGCCGTGCTGGGCGTGGACATTGAAATGGAATTTCTGCACGCCCTGATTAAGGAAGTCACCCCGCTTGGAACCGGCTACGCCACGCTGATTTCCGACACGGGCGCCATTATCGCCGAGCCGCGCGAACAGAAGAGCGAGGCGGCCGATCTGCCGCGCGTCTCCTCGGAAATCCAGGCCCAGATCCGCTCCGGCAAACCATTCTCCACTGAAGAAAACTCCATCCTGCACGCCGGCGAGATCATGCAGTGCTTCTACACGCCGGTTAAGCTCGAATCGTTCGAAAAGCCCTGGTATTTCATGGTGGCGCTGCCCCGGGCCAAAGTGATGGAAGCGTCGAACCAGGCGCTTTTGCTGCAACTGATCATCAGTCTCTGCGCCTTGGTGATTCTTGTCGGGCTGGTGTTCTACACGGCGGACAGAGTGGCCAAGCCGTTGCAGCTCACGGCGACTTACGCCCAGGAAGTGGCCAAGGGCAATTATGCGGCGAAGCCCGACGGCGGCAGCTTCGCCAAGGAAGTGCGCGACCTGCGGGTTGCCCTGGGCTCCATGCTCGATTCCCTGCTCAACTCCATGAAAGAGGCCGAGCAGCGCAGCGAAGAGGCCAGAAACGAGGCGGAAAGGGCGCGCCGCGCGGTGGCCGAAGCGGAACAGGCCCGCGCCAAGAGCGAGGCCGGCCATAAAGCCATGGTGGAAGTGGCCGGCCGGGTGGATGCCGTTTCCAGAAAACTCCAGCGCACCTCAACGGATCTCAGCGAGTCCATCGAGGTGGTCAGCCGCGAAACGCGCGAGCAGGGCGACCTGATGACCGAAACCGTGGACGCTGTGATCAGCATGGGCGACTCCATCCGCCAGGTGGCGGGGAATGCTCTGGATGCGGCGGACTTTGCCGGCCGCACGCGCGAGCGGGCCATTCAGGGCGCCGGCACAGTGGACAGCACCCTGCACGCCTTTGACAGCATCCGGCGCGAAACAGAAGCCTTGGGCGGGCAGATAGAAGATCTGGGCTCCCGGACCGAGTCCATCGGCAATATCCTGACCATGATCAACGATATCGCCGACCAGACCAACCTGCTGGCCCTGAACGCGGCCATCGAAGCGGCGCGCGCCGGCGAGGCCGGCCGTGGCTTCGCCGTGGTGGCCGATGAAGTGCGCAAGCTGGCGGAAAAAACCGTACAGGCCACTCGTCAGGTGGACGACGCGGTCAAGGGCATCCGGAGCAGCATGAAGGTGAGCGCCGAAGGCGTGGCCCGCACAGTGACTACGGTGCAGAGCACCGTGGCGCTTGGGCATGACGCGCAGGCATCGCTCAAGGACATTGTGGAGCTGGTGCGCGCCATGGACGACCAAATCCACGGCATTGCCGACCTCTGCCGGGCGCAGGCCGCCACCAGCGAGCAGGTGGCCGGCGTGGTGGATCGGCTGCGCAGCCTGAGCCAGACGGTCAGCCAGGCCATGGAGCAGAGCGCCGCCACGGCGCACAGCCTGGAGCCGGAAGCCAATGAACTGGGCCTGTTGGTGGAGCAGTTGAACAAGCACTGAAGAACGGCGGCCCTAAAGGGGGTTCCAAAGGGACAATTCTGAAAGGGAGGGTTTCTTTGGCCGCCAAAGCGAATAAAAAAAAGGAGCGCGGGTAATCTCGCGCTCCTTTTCATTTCCGGGCGATTTAGCCGAAGTCGTACCCGCCCTCGGGCGGCGGCGGGCGGTAGGTGAGTTCCTCGAATGAGGTATACGGCGACATATAGGCCAACTCAACCACGCCGGTCGGGCCGTTGCGCTGCTTGCCGATGATGATTTCGGCCACGCCTTTGCGCGGGTTGTCTTCGGACTTGTTGTAGACGTCGTCGCGGTAGATGAACATGATCACGTCCGCGTCCTGCTCAATGGCGCCCGATTCGCGCAGGTCGGACAGCATGGGGCGCTTGTTCGAGCGCTCCTCGACCTTGCGGTTCAACTGGGCCAGGGCGATCACCGGGATTTTCAATTCCTTGGCCAGGGCTTTCAGCGAGCGCGAAATATCGGAAATTTCCAGCTCGCGCGAGTCCACGCGGCGGCTTGAGCGCATCAACTGAAGATAGTCTATCATAATCAGGCCGATCTGCTTCTCCGCCTTCAGGCGACGGGTGCGCGCGCGCAGCTCCAGCGTGGTCAGGGCGGCGGTGTCATCAATATAAATCGGCGTGGCGCTCAGGCTGTCGCTGGCCAGGGACAGGCGCTGCCAGTCGTCGTCATCCAGTTCGGCCTTGCGCAGCTTGGAAAGGTCCACGCGCGCCAGCGAGCAGAGCATGCGCATCACCAATTGCTCGGTGGACATTTCCAGGGAAAAGACGGCCACCGGCGTGCCGCGTTGCAGGGCGCTGCGCATGCACATGTTCAGCGCGAAGGCGGTCTTGCCCATGGACGGCCGCGCGGCCACAATGACCAGGTCCGAAGGCTGCAAACCGGCCGTGCTGCGGTCCAGGTCCGCGTAGCCGGTGCTGACGCCGGTGACCATGTCGCCCTTGTGGGCGCGCTTGGCCAGGTCGTCGAATAGCTTGGCCAGCAGATCGTTGGGCGTCTGGAACTGCTTGTTCCCCACCCGGCGGGAAACCGAGAAGACGCGCTGTTCGGCTTCATCGAGCACGGACTGCACCTCGACGCCGGCCTCGAAGCTGTCGCGGATAATGTCCGCCCCGGCCGTGATCAGGCCGCGCAGAATGGCCTTTTCGCGTACGATATTGGCGTGGTACTCCGCGTTGGCGGCGCTGACCACGCCCTGGGCCAGGTCGGCCAGATAGATAGCGCCGCCGATGCTTTCCAGCCGGCTGGTTTCGCGCAGGTGGCCGGCAATGGTGGTCAGGTCAATGGGAACGTTTTTGGAATAGAGCTCAAGGCAGGCGCTGAACAACGTCTGGTGCGCGGGCAGATAAAAGTCGTCGGGAATCAGGATGTCGGCAATGGAATGCAGCACGCTGTTGCGCAGAAAAATGCCGCCCAGTACGGCCTGCTCGGCCTCCAAGGCGTGCGGCGGAACCCGGCGCAACACATCGGAAGCGGCGCGTTCCGCCACATGAGAAAAGCCGCCCCCGCCCTCGGGAGCGGAGGCGGCTTCACTGGAGACAGTGCTATTCCGCCGCGGCTTCCGCTGCTGCGGGCTGTTCTTCGGATTTTCCTGCATTTTCCTGGTTCCTGTCCTCGGCAACAACCTTCACCGGTATGGAAACCATGACGTCCGCATGCAGGCGCACACGCACGGTGTATTCGCCCAAGGCGCGGATCGGCGCGTCCAGCAGAATGCGGCGGCGATCCACCTCGACGCCGCGCGCTTCCAGCAGCTCGGCAAGAATGGCCGTGGTGACGGAACCGTACAGCTTGTCGTTTTCACCCACGCGCATGGGCACGGCCAAGCCGCCCAGCGCATCAATGCGGGCGGCGACGCCATTGGCGCCGGCGCGCAATTCGTCCATGCGGGCCTGAAGCTTCTTGCGTTCCAGCTCGAACACCTTGAGGTTGCCGGGCGTGGCCGCCATGGCCAGGCGCTGCGGCAGCAGGTAGTTGCGGCCATAGCCGGCCTTGACCGAAACCAGGTCGCCCAGTTTGCCCAGATTTTCCACGTCGGCGCGGAGAATGAGTTTCATGTCCGGCCTCCTTTAGATCTGGCTCTTTTTCTTCACATCACTGGAATGGCCGGCCGTGTAGAACAGCAGGGCCATCTGGCGGGCGCGCTTGATTTCCGTCGTCAGCAGACGCTGATGGTGCGCGCAGGTGCCGGTGATGCGGCGGGCAATGATCTTGCCGCGCTCGGTGGTGAAATCCCGCAAAATGTCGGTCCGCTTGTAGTTGAGCGGCAAATCCTTGTCCGCGCAAAAGCGGCAGAACTTGCGGCGCGGCGTGAACTTCTTTTTCTGCATCATGCCCATATTACGCCGCCTCCTCTTCGATTTCATCCGCAAGCTTCACGCTGATGAACTTGAACACGCCGTCCGCGA